>JAICZD010000255.1 GCA_025933855.1 Modestobacter sp.
AAAATGTCCCGGGCTTTAGCCCGAAAAAGTCCCGGGCTTTAGCCCGAAAAAGTCCCGGGCTTTAGCCCGAAAAAGTCCGGGTCAGGAGGGGGCGGAGGGCGGGGAGGGAGGCGGCGAAGCCGGGGTGCAGGGGGACGCCGGCCAGCTCGGCGAGCGGGAACCAGCCGACCGCGATGCTCTCCGGGTTCAGCGCCAGGTCCGCCGGGTCGAGCAGCCGGGACGGCGTGGCCAGCACCGTGGTGTAGCTCCAGCCGCCGTGGTCGTCGACCGACTCCACCCCGAGGACGACGTCGTTCCGGCGCAGCCCGAGCTCCTCCCCGGCCTCGCGCAGCGCCCCGTCCGCCGCCGCCTCACGCCGGTGCAGCGCGCCGCCGGGGGTGCCCCAGGTGCCGCCGTGGTGCGACCACTCCACCCGCAGCTGCAGCAGGAGCTCGACGCCGTCCGGGCCGGGGCGGTGCAGCAGCAGCCCCGCGGCGCCCGCCAGCCCCCAGTGCTTGTGGCCCAGGTCGCACGTCGTCCACCCGTCGGTGACCGACCTCCCGACGATCATGGCGCCGGAACCACGCCGGGCCGCCGGACGGTGGTCGCGGCGCCATGATCACCGGGGAGTGGGGGGTGGCTCATCCGGTCGGCAGGCCGCGGGTGCGGCGGGAGCTGATCACGCCGGTGTCGAAGCCGGCCCAGTGCAGGCCGCCGGCGAACCGCGCGTGCTCGATCTTCAGGCAGCGGTCCATCACCACCGCCAGCCCGGCTGACTGGGCGCGGGCGGCGACGTCCTCGTCCCACAAGCCCAGCTGCAGCCAGAGAGTCCCGGCGCCGGCCTCGAGGGTCTCGTCCAGGACGGCGGGCAGGTCGGCGGGCCGGCGGAAGACGTCCACCAGGTCCGGGGTGCCCGGCAGGTCCGCCAGCGACGGGTACACCGGCCGGCCGAGGATCTCGGTAGCCCGCGGGTTGACGAACCACACCTCGTACGGCGTCGTCGACAGCAGGTAGGTGGCGACGAAGAAGCTGGCCCGGGCCGGGTTGTCCGACGCGCCGACCACGGCGACGGTGCGGGTCCGGCGGAGGATGTCCTGCCGTTCCCGGGCTCCCGGGCCGACCCACGTCCTCACGAGGCCTCCTTGGTGGCGGCCGCCAGGGCCTGGTCGAGGTCCCAGAGGATGTCCTCGACGTCCTCCAGGCCGACCGAGATGCGGATCAGGTCCGGCGACACCCCGCCGGTCTCCAGCTGCTCCACCGACAGCTGCCCGTGGGTGGTCGACCCGGGGTGGATGACCAGGGTGCGGGCGTCGCCGATGTTGGCCAGGTGGCTGCACAGCTCCACGCCTTCGATGAACCGGCGCCCGGCATCCCGGCCGCCGACCACGCCGAAGCTGAAGACCGCGCCGGGCCCCTCGGGCAGGTAGCGCCGGGCCCGCGCGGCGTCGGGGTGGCCGGGCAGCCCGGAGTACCGCACCCAGGCGACCCGGTCGTCGGCGTCCAGCCACCCGGCGACCCGGCGGGCGTTGGCCACGTGCTCGCGCATCCGCTGCGGCAGCGTCTCCACGCCCTGCAGCAGCAGGAAGGCGCTGTGCGGGGCGAGCGCGGCGCCGATGTCGCGCAGCTGCTCCGACCGCAGCTTGGTGAGGAAGCCGTACTCGCCGAAGTTGTCCCACCAGCGGATGCCGCCGTAGGCGTCGCTCGGCTCGGTCATCGTCGGGAACCGGCCGTTGCCCCAGTTGAAGGTGCCGGCGTCCACGACCACGCCGCCGAGGGTGGTGCCGTGCCCGCCGAGGAACTTGGTGGCCGAGTGCAGCACCAGGTCCGCGCCGTGCTCGATCGGGCGGCACAGGTACGGGGTCGCCGTCGTCGCGTCGACCACCAGCGGGATGCCGGCGCCGTGCGCCACCTCGGCCAGGCCGGCCAGGTCGGCGACGTCGCTGCCGGGGTTGGCGACCACCTCGGCGAACACCAGCTTCGTCCGGTCGGTGATCGCCGCGGCGTAGGCGGCCGGGTCGCCGCCGGCCACGAACGTCGTCCGGACGCCGAACCGGCGCAGCGTGACGCCGAGCTGGGTGATCGTGCCGCCGTAGAGGGACGACGAGGCGACGATGTGGTCGCCGGCGCCGGCCAGCGCCGCGAAGGTGAGGAACTGGGCGGCCTGCCCGGAGGAGGTGGCCACCGCCCCCAGCCCGCCCTCCAGCGAGGCGATCCGCTCCTCGAACGCGGCGACGGTGGGATTGGCGATCCGGCTGTAGACGTTGCCGTACTTCTGCAGCGCGAACAGGTTCGCCGCGTCGTCGGCGGACTCGAACACGAACGAGGTCGTCTGGTAGATCGGCACCGCCCGGGCGCCGGTCACCGGGTCGGGTGCGCCGCCGGCGTGCAGTGCGCGGGTACGGAAGCCCCAGGTCCGGTCGGCCACTCGCCGTCCTCTTCTCTCACTGGCGGGATGCGTGCCCCCCGAGTCTGCCCTCTCGACGGCACGGTTGCCCGGGCCCCTCCCCGGGCATGGGTTGGGCACAACCCGACCGAACGAGGGAGTGACGACGTGGCCAGCGGAGTGGCGAGTGTGTGGGTCCCGGTCGACGACATGGACCGGGCGCGGGCGTTCTACCGGGACACCCTGGGCCTGACCGAGCAGAAGTCGACCGACGACTGGAGCGAGTTCGACGCCAACGGGCTGATGATCGGGCTGAACGCGCGGGAGGGCACCGGGCACTCCCACGGCGGCGCCGTCATCACGTTCCAGCCGGACGGCGACATCGACTCCGAGGTGCAGCAGCTGACGGGCAAGGGCGTGGAGTTCGCCGGCGGCATCAGCGACCACCCGTGGGGCCGGATCGCGCCGTTCAAGGACTCCGAGGGCAACGACCTGCAGTTCTACGCCCCGCCGTCGTCCTGACCTGCTGACCGGAGTCGCCCGGTGGCGGAACCGGCACCGAGCGACTCCGCCACGCGGCAGGGTCAGGACCGGCGTCGCTGCCAGCGGGCCACCGCGGCGGCGTGCGCGTCGGCAACCAGCCGGCGCAGCAGGTCACTCGTCCGCGGCCCCGGCCGGACGACGGCCACCCAGCCCTGCGCCGCGTACATCGGATGCGGCAGCAACACGTCCTCGGCCGCGTAGTCGTAGTCGTCGCGGTGACCGGCGTGCTCGGCCGGCGGGTGGCCCAGCAGCTCGGCGTAGCGCCGGCTGCCCACCCCGACGTTGATCCGGAACGCACCGTCGCGGTCCAGCCGGGACTCGACGTCCCAGCCCGGCGCGTCGCGCACCAGCACCGTCGCGAACGGCTGCTGCCGCTGCGGCGGCAGGTCGCCGTCCGGGTCGTAGATCGCGAAGCTCGCCCCCTCGAACCCCGCCGGCGCCTCCGGGCCGGCCGTCGACACGGCGGTGCCGGGCAGCGACCGGAACAGCTCGAGCACCTCCTCCTCGGTCATCGGCCCAGCGTGGCACGCCGGCGGCCGCCGGGGTCGGAGGGTGACGGAAACCGGCGCCCAGCGACTCCGCAGACCCTCAGTCGTGCAGGGACTCCTCGGTGACCAGTGGCCGGTGCGCCGTCCCGCCGAGGGCACCGGCGGCCAGCACCGCGGCGACCAGCGCCGCGGCCGCGCAGACCAGGTAGCCGATCGAGTAGGCGTGGTCCAGCGCGGTGAACGCGACCTCCTTCAGCGGGTTGCCCGGAATGGCGTTGGCGCCCAGCGGGCCGGAGTTGACCGCGCCCACCACCGGCGGCGGCGCGCTGGCGTTGAACGCGCTCAGCGCCGACTGCAGCGATCCGCTGGAGGCGATCTTGCTCTGGATCTCGGCGGCGGCGTGGCTCAGCGCGATGCTGCCGATGACGGCCGGACCCAGGGTGAAGCCGAAGTCGCGCAGCTGGCTCGTGGTGCCCGAGGCCATGCCGGCCAGGTGCCCCGGAACGGTGTTCACCGCGACCGCCGTGACCCCGGACAGCGCGAAGGCGAAGCCGACGCCGATGAGCACCAGCGGCGCGATGATCGGCCACAGCGACATCGCGGCGACCGACTGGGTGGAGATCCACAGGTCGCCCACCGCGATCAGCAGGAACCCGGCGCCCAGCGCCCACCGCGGGTTGTAGGAGTGGATCACCTTCGCCGTCACCGGCATGAGGACGAGCGCGAAGCCCTGCAGCAGCACGAACGCGATGGCGGTCTTCAGCGGGGTGAACTCCTGGATGGCCGCGAGCCGGATGCTGGTGGCGTACGCGGTGCCGAGGAAGGCGAACATGCCGACGACGGTGACGATCGAGACCACCGA
>JAICZD010000272.1 GCA_025933855.1 Modestobacter sp.
CGGGCGGCCAGCAGCGCCGGGCGGAGCGCGGCCTTGCGGGTTGCCGAGTCGGGCACGCCCGGGAGGGTAGGCCGGTCCACCCGGCTGGTTAGGCTCCCCGGCATGTCCAGCCCGTCCCGCCCGCGCCCGGCGACCAAGGCCGTCATCCCCGTCGCCGGGATGGGCACCCGCTTCCTGCCCGCGACGAAGGCCGTCCCGAAGGAGCTGCTGCCGGTCGTCGACCGCCCGGCGCTGCAGTACATCGTGGAGGAGGCCGCCCGCGCCGGCCTGCCCGAGGTGCTGATGGTGACCGGCCGGAACAAGAGCGCCATCGAGGACTTCTTCGATCGCACCCCGGAACTCGAGGCGGCGCTGGAGAAGAAGGGTGACCGGTCCCGGCTGGAGGCGGTGCACGCCGCCACCGACGTCGCGCAGGTCCACTTCGTCCGGCAGGGCGAGGCCCGCGGTCTCGGGCACGCGGTGCTGCAGGCGGCGGCCTTCGTCGGGCAGGAGCCGTTCGCCGTGCTGCTGGGCGACGACCTCATCGACGCCCGCGACCACCTGCTCGAGCAGATGCTGGCCGTGCAGGCCGAGCACGGCGGTGCGGTCGTCGCGCTGCTGGACGTGGGGGCCGACCACATCAGCAAGTACGGCGCGGTGGCCGTCGAGGAGACCCCGGACGACGGGCCGGTGGTGCGGGTGACCGGCCTGGTGGAGAAGCCGCCGGCCGACCAGGCCCCCAGCACGCTGGCGATCATCGGCCGCTACGTGCTGCCGCCGGAGATCTTCGCCGCGCTCGGCGTCACCGGTCCCGGAGCGGGCGGGGAGATCCAGCTGACCGACGCGCTGGTGCAGCTGGTGGACGACGGCGTCCCGGTGCACGGCGTCGTCTTCTCCGGCCGCCGGTACGACACCGGCGACCGGCTGGACTACCTCAAGGCGGTCGTGCAGCTGGCCGTCGAGCGGGAGGACCTGGGACCGCAGCTGGTGCCGTGGCTGCGTCAGTTCGTCGCCGACCTGCCCGCCGAGGGCGCGTCGCCGGCCTGACCGGCGCCCCGAGAGGGCACCATCGCACCCCGGGAGGTCCGTCGTTCGGCGGCTCCGGCCGGGATCCCCGGCCGCGATCGGGCCGCGACGACGGTGGGACGACGGTGGTGGAGATGACCCAGGACAAGTCACGCGGGTGGTTCCGGGGCGGTGCCCGGGACACCACCCAGCTCGATCTGGCCCACGGCACCCCGGTGCCGCGGGGCGCCGCCGACGGGCTGCCGGCCGAGGCGCCGGCCGGCGAGGCGTACCACGACACCGTCCAGGTCGACCGGTCCGTGTTCGCCGCCGAGCGGGTGCCCGCACCGGCGGTCTCCTCCGGTGACCGCGCGCCCGACCCGCTGGGCGACACCGGCTCGGTGGACGTCTCGGCGATCCGGCTGCGGACCGTCGAGGCGCACCTGGACGAGATCCTCGGGGCGGTGCCGCAGCCCGATCCGATCGAGCTGGCGGTGCTGGACGCGCAGGGCCTGCTCTGCGCCGAGCTGGTGGTGAGCTCCCGCGCCCTGCCGGCCTTCGACCAGGCCGGGCTGGACGGGTACGCCGTCCGCTCGGCCGACGTCGCGGCCGCGACCGTGGAGGCCCCGGTCGAGCTCGCCGTGGTGGGGCAGAGCCTCGCCGGCTCCGGCGAGCCGGCCGCGATCGCCGAGGGTCTGGCCCAGCAGGTCGCCGTCGGCGCGATGATGCCCGACGGCGCGGACGTCGTCGTCCCGGCGGCCTGGACCGACCAGGGCGCCGCCCGGGTCGGCGTCTACGCCGCACTGCCCGCCGGCAGCTACGTGCGCCGCACCGGCGACGACGTCGCGCCCGGTGACACCGCCGTCCAGGTCGGCACGCCGATCGGCCCGGCGCAGATCAGCCGGCTCGCCGCGGTCGGCCGCGAGCGGGTGTCGGTGCGGCCCCGGCCCCGCGTGTCGGTGCTGTGCGCCGGCGCCGAGCTGGTCGACATCGGCACCCCGCCGGGCCCCGGCCAGGTGGTCGACGTGAACAGCTACGCGCTGGCCGCCGCGGCCCGGGACGCGGGTGCCGAGGCGTACCGGGCCGGCATCCTGCCGGGCGATCCGCGACGGCTGGTGGACCTGCTGGAGAGCCAGCTGCTGCGCAGCGACGTGGTGCTGATCGCCGGCACGTTCGCCAACGGCGGGGTCGACGTGCTGCAGGAGGCGCTGCACGCCCTCGGCGGGATGTCCTTCACCCAGGTCGCCATGCACCCCGGTCCGCTGCACGCCTTCGGCCGGCTGGGCCCGGCCGACGTCCCGGTCATCTGCGTGCCGGGCGAGCCGGTGGCCGCGCTGGTCGCCTTCGAGGTGTTCGTGCGCCCCGCCATCCGGCTGATGCTGGGCAAGCGGCAGCTGTTCCGGCGGACCGTGCAGGCGGTGTCGGCCACCCAGCTGCTGTCGCCGCTGGGCTACCGGCAGTACCTGCACGGCCAGGTCATGCGCCATCCGGACGGCGGCTACGTGGTCGAGCCGATCGGGGACGGCGACCAGGCGATGCTGGCCCGGATGGCCCGCGCCAACTGCCTGATCGTGGTGGACGAGGACGTCACCGAGGTCTCCGCCGGCGGGCTGGTGACGGTCATGCCGATGCTGCTGGGCGGCTGAGCTGGAGCCCGATCCGCACCCCGGCTGGCCGGCCCGGCTGGCCTGGGGTCCGGTGGAACTGACCCCGCTGCGCCGCGGTGACGCGCGGGAGTGGGCGCGCGTGCGGCTGGACAACCAGGCGTGGCTGGCGCCCTGGGAGCCATCGGCGCCGGTGTCCTGGCAGGACCGGCACACCCCGGCCGCCTACCGCGGCATGCGCCGGGCCACCGCCCACCGGGCCCGGGCCGGGACGGCGCTGCCGTTCGCGGTCCGCGTCGAGGGCCGGCTGGCCGGGCAGGTCACCGTGGACAACATCGTCCGCGGCGCGCTGCGCTCCGGGCACCTCGGCTACTGGCTGGACTCGGCGGTGGCCGGGCGGGGGATGGGCTCCTTGGCGGTGGCGCTGGTCTGCGACCACGCCTTCGGCCCGGTCGGGCTGCACCGGCTGCAGGCCGACATCCGGCCGGAGAACGGGCCCAGCCGCCGGCTGGTGGAGCGGCTGGGGTTCCGTCAGGAGGGGATGTTCCGCAGCTACCTGGACATCGACGGGGACTGGCGGGACCACCTGGCGTACGCGCTGCTGGCCGACGACGAGCCCCGCGGGGTGCTGCACCGCTGGCGGGCACGGGCGGACCGCCGGCCCGACCGCTGAGTTCCCGCGCCGACCTCACCGCGCGGAGCTGGACGATCGGCCGGCCGCCGTCCAGCACGGCTGGACGGCGACCGGTCCTGCGGTCCGCCGGGTGCACGACATCCCGGCGTGTCGGCCAGTTCGCAGCGACACACCGGGGAGCGTCCCGGTTCTCGGCAGTCCTCGTCCCTACATTGACCGACGAGTGACGGATGTGACTCGTGTGATCCCAGGGATGGGGTCGCAGAGGGCCAGGGACGGGATCGGGGTGTTCGGAATGGGATCGGGCGTGCTGTTGGCCGCTCTCGTCGTGTTGTGGTTCGTCGTGCTGGTGCCGATGGTGGTCACCAGGGGCGATTCGCGGCCGGTGGGAGCCGGGTCGACCGACTCAGGACGGACGCTGCAACGGCGTCGGAGCGTGGATCCGGTCGTGCACGCGCCGACCGACCGGGTGACGATCGACCGCAGCGCGCTGCGGACCACCGGTGAGCTGAAGGTCGACGTGCACGCGCTGCGCCGCCGCACGCTGGCCGGCCTCGTCGCGCTGGCGCTGCTCGCGCTGGTCGGCGCGCTGGTCTACCGGCCGTGGCTGTGGGCGCCGCAGGTGCTGCTGGACGTCGCGGTGGTGGGCTACCTGATGGTGCTGCGCGCCGCCGCCC
>JAICZD010000152.1 GCA_025933855.1 Modestobacter sp.
GGCCACCCTGCGCCGGGTCGGCTGCGGCCGGGCCGCGGACGCCGCCCGCGCGGCGGCCCGGGCAGCGCGGGCGATGTCGGAGGGCCGGGCCGGGCGGTCCTCAGCCATGTCCACCTCCTCCCGTGCTGATGTCTCGCGTCCCGAGGGGCGAGGTCGAGCCGCCGCGCCGACCGGGGAGCCGGGTCATGACGCGGCTCAACGGCCGGTCCGCCGGCTCGACCCGTCCACCGGCACCAGGTCCAGGGGGGCGGTGCCGGCTGGCAGGACCGTCGCCCGGCCGTCGGCCACCTCGATCCGGGTCCCGCGCAGGGCTGCGGGCACGTCCTCGGCGACGGCCGCGGTGACCAGGGTCTGCTCCGCGGCGGCGGCCACCTCGGCCAGCGCGGTGCGCCGGCCGGCGTCCAGCTCGGCGAAGACGTCGTCCAGCACCAGGATCGGGTCCTCCCCCTCGGCCCGCAGCAGCGCGAAGCAGGCCAGCTTCAGGGCGAGCGCGAACGACCAGGACTCACCGTGGCTGGCGTACCCCTTCGCCGGCGCCGGCCCCAGGTGCAGCACCAGGTCGTCGCGGTGCGGGCCGACCAGGGTGACCCCGCGGTCGACCTCCTCGCCGCGCCGCTCGGCGACCCGGGTCCGCAGCGCCGCCGACAGCTCCGCGGCACCGGGCACCTCCAGGTCCGGCCGCAGCGGCGCGCCGTCGCCGGCCAGCGGCACCGTGCTGGCGTAACCGAGCGCCGCCGCATCGGCCGCGGGCCCGGCCACCCCGGCGTACGCCTCGGACACGTGCGGCGCCAGGTCGGCGATCAGCCGCAGGCGGGCGGCCAGCAGCTGGCCGCCGAGGTCGGTGAGGTGGCCGTCCCACACGTCCAGCGTGGCCAGCGCGTTGCCGCGGGCCAGCCTCGCCGTCTTCAGCAGGGCATTGCGCTGCTTGAGCACCCGCTCGTAGTCGCTGCGCACCCCGGCCAGCCGCGGCGTGCGGCTGACCAGCAGGTCGTCGATGAACCGGCGCCGGTCGGCCGGGTCGCCGCGGACCAGGGCCAGGTCCTCGGGGGCGAACAGCACCGTCTTGACCAGCCCGAGCAGCTCGCGCGGCCGCGGCAGCGGCGACCGGTTGACCCGTACCCGGTTGGCGCGGCCCGGGTTGATCTCCACCTCGACCAGCAGCTCCCGGTCGTCCCGGCGCAGGGCGGCCCGGACGACGGCCTGGGTGGCGCCGTGGCGCACCAGCGGAGCGTCCGAGGACACCCGGTGGCTGCTCAGCGTGGCCAGGTAGCCCACCGCCTCGACCAGGTTGGTCTTGCCCTGGCCGTTGCGGCCGACCAGCACCGTCGGCCCGGGGGTCAGCGCCAGGTCGGCGGACTCCCAGCTGCGGAACTGGCCGACCTGCAGGTGCCGGACGTACACGCTCACGTCCCCGGTGACGAAGCGGGCCCGCGCCGAGCCGGCGAGGCGTGGGGGGTCAGGCCCCCGTGCAGGGCCCCGCGCCGAGCCTCGATGGCCCCGTCCCGAGGCTCGCCCCGAGCCTGCGAGGGGTGAGGAGGACGGGGTCCTTCTCGGGGGGCAAGGGGGTCCTTCATCACGCGGGCTTCTCGGCCTCCTGCGTCCGGATGGCGTGCACGGCGTGCCCGCCGAACTGGTTGCGCAGGGCGGCGACCGCCTTCATCGTCGGCGAGTCCTCCTGCCGGGAGGCGAACCGGGCGAACAGGGACGCCGAGATGGCCGGCATCGGGACGGCGTTCTGGATCGCCTGCTCGACCGTCCAGCGACCCTCCCCGGAGTCCTCGGAGTAGCCGGTGATCTGATTGAGGTCCGGATCCTCCTGCAGGGCGCGGACCAGCAGGTCCAGCAGCCAGGAGCGGATGACGGTGCCCTGGGTCCACGAGGCTATGACGCCCGGGACGTCTTCGACCAGATCGACGGCGGTCAGCAGCTCGTAGCCCTCGCCGTATGCCTGCATCATCGCGTACTCGATGCCGTTGTGGACCATCTTGGCGAAGTGCCCGGCGCCCACCGGGCCGGCATGCACGAAGCCGGCGCCGGCGCCGGCCGGGCTGGAGTTCGCCTCCTCCTTCGCGGCCGGCGGCTTGAGCGCGTCGAACACCGGCTGGACCTTGGCGACGTCCTCCGCCGAGCCGCCGACCATCAGCGCGTAACCGTTCTCCAGGCCCCAGACGCCACCGGAGACACCGGCGTCGACGTAGCCGATGCTCTTCCGGGCGAGCTCGTCGGCGTGGATCTGGTCGTCGGTGAACTTGGAGTTGCCCCCGTCCACGACGACGTCGCCGGGGCTGAGCAGCTCTCCGAGCTCCCGGACGGTCGCCCGGGTCGGCTCGCCGGAGGGAACCATCACCCACACCACGCGGGGCGCCTCCAGCGCGTCGACCAGGTCCTGGAGGCTCTCGACGTCCCGCTTGCCCGGTGCGCGGTCGTAGCCGATCACCTCGTGGCCGGCGCGGCGAACCCGCTCGGCCATGTTGCCGCCCATCTTGCCCAGCCCGATCAGACCCAGCTGCACGTCGGTCCCTCTCCTCCTCGGCGGACGTTCCGCCCGCCATCGTGCTCGGCGCGACCGACCCCCGCGCGCCCAGGCCCCGCTGCAGGGGGCAGCAAGGTCCTTCTTCAGCCCGGCAGGCGGACCGGCATGATCAGGTAGCGGTAGCTGCCGGTCCGCTCCGCCGGACGCCCGTCGGAACCGTCCTGGGACGGCTCCTCGAAGCCGGAGAGCACCGCCGGCTTGAGCGGGGTGGTGAAGGCCATCCGCGCCCGCTCGGTGTGCACCGCCGCCAGCCCGTCGAGCAGGAAGGTCGGGTTGAACCCGATCGTCAGCGGGTCGCCGTCGAACTCGACGTCGCAGCGCTCCTCGGCCTGGCCCTCCTCGTCGGTGCCGCCGGCCCGCAGGGTCACCTGTCCCGGGGTGAACTCGCAGCGCAGCGGGGTGCCGCGGTCGGCGACCAGGGCCACCCGCTTCGCCGCGTCGGTGAACAGGCTGACCGGGAGCAGCGCGCTGGAGGTCGACTCGCTGGGCATGATCGCGCGGTACTTGACGAACTCGGCGTCCAGCAGCCGGGTCGTGGTCTGCCGGTCCTTGCCGGACAGGCCGAGGATGCCTTCGCCCGTGCCGCCGGAGGACAGCGAGAGGACCACCTCGGGACCGCTGGTCAGCGTCTTGGCTGCGTCGGCCAGCGTCCGGGCCGGCACGAGCACCGCGGCGGTCAGCCCCGGGGTCTCCGGGCGCCAGGCGAACTCGCGGACGGCGAGCCGGTACCGGTCGGTGGCGGCCAGGGTGACCAGGTCGTCGTCGATCTCCAGCCGGACGCCGGTCAGCATCGGCAGCGTGTCGTCCCGGCCGGCGGCCACGGCGACCTGGCTGACCGCCTCGGCGAACGCGTCGCTGTCCACGACGCCGGCCGTGGACGGCATCGACGGCAGCGTCGGGTAGTCCTCGACGGGCAGCGTGGGCAGGCTGAACTTCGCGTTGCCGCAGCTGATCGACAGCCGGGCGCCCTCGGCGGCCAGCTCCACCGGGTGCGGCGGCAGCGCACGGGTGATCTCGGCGAGCAGCCGGCCCGGCACCAGCGCCTTGCCCCCCTCGCTGGACTGCACGTCGATCTCCGAGCGCGCGGACACCTCGTAGTCGAAACCCGACACCGACAGCTGGTTGCCCTCGACGTCCAGCATGATGCCGGCCAGGACCGGCACCGAGGGCCGCGGCGGGAGGCTGCGGGCCGTCCAGGCGACCGCCTCGGCGAGCACCTCTCGTGCCACCCGGAACTTCATCTCGTACCCACCCCTGCTCGTCAGCGCCGGCTCGTCCGCGCGTCTGCGGACGCCCATCCTTCCCTGCGCGGGGCCTCCGCGTCTGCACTGCCCGTCCGGTCGTTGCTGCTGGCGCTCCGGCCCGTCGCCGGACGGTGCGGTGCTGCGGTCACTGCGTGGTCCGGGGCCGCGGACCACGCGCTCCCCATCCTGAATGTGGTTCGAGAACACCTTGGGAGAAGTCCTTCATCTTCGTCATCACGTGTGTGGATGCTGGGGATCGGGCTCCTTGTCCCAGGTCAGCCCCGGTTCGGGGCTGTTGGCGGGCTGTGGGCCGGTGACCGTCTCCCTGTGTCGACACGTGGACAACTCGACCGCTGTGCACCGACGGCGACCGGTCTCCACGGTGGGTCCCCCGGCGACGCCCAGGGTCGTCCCCACCACCCGCCCAGGACGCCGGACTGCGGTGCGCACCGGTGCACCGCGGTCTCCGCGGGCTGTGGACAAGCAGCGCGCCGGCGGCCGGCACCGCAGGTCAGCGGCGAGCCGGTGGACGGACGGCGCCGCCGACCGGGGCGGTGACCTGCACGCTCCCGGGATCCGGTGGGATTCCCCAACCTGTGCACAGTCCTGGGGATATAGCGACACGGACAGCGACGGTCACGACCCGAGCGACGCGACATGGCCTGCCTGCAGGGTCCCGCGTCGAGCTACTGGCGGGCGCGGCTCTTGATCCGGGCGGTGAGCTCGGTGACCTGGGTGTAGGTGGCCCGGCGCTCGCTCATCAGGCCGGTGATCTTCTTGACCGCGTGCATGACGGTGGTGTGGTCCTTGCCGCCGAAGGAGGCCCCGATCCGCGGGAGGGACAGCTCGGTGAGCTCCCGGCACAGGTACATCGCGATCTGGCGGGCGTTGACGAGGGTGCGACTGCGGTTGGCGCCCTGCAGCTCCTCCATCGTCACGGAGAAATACTCCGCGGTGGCCGCCATGATGATCGCGGCGGTGATCTGCGGGCCCTGCTCGTCGCTGATCAGGTCCTTGAGCACCAGCTCGGCCAGCGCCAGGTCGACCGGCTGCTTGTTGAGGCTGGCGAACGCGGTGACCCGGATCAGCGCGCCCTCCAGCTCACGGATGTTGGTCTGCACCTTGCTGGCGATGAACTCGAGCACCGCGTCGGGAGCCTGCAACCGCTCGCCCCAGGCCTTCTTCCGCAGGATCGCGATGCGGGTCTCCAGGTCCGGCGCCTGGACGTCGGTGATCAGGCCCCACTCGAACCGGGTGCGCAGCCGGTCCTCCAGCGTGGTCAGCTTCTTCGGCGCGCGGTCGGAGGTGATCACGATCTGCTTGCTGGCGTTGTGCAGGGTGTTGAAGGTGTGGAAGAACTCCTCCTGGGTCCGCTCGGCGCGCTCCAGGAACTGGATGTCGTCGATCAGCAGGAAGTCGATGTCCCGGTACCGGCGGCGGAAGTCCTCGGCCCGCCCGGAGTGCACCAGGTTGATGAACTCGTTGGTGAACTCCTCGGTGCTGACGTAGCGCACCCGCACGTTGGGGAACATCCGGGCCGCGTAGTGCCCGATCGCGTGCAGCAGGTGGGTCTTGCCCAGCCCGGAGTCGCCGTAGATGAACAGCGGGTTGTAGGCGCGGGCCGGCGCCTCGGCGACGGCGACGGCCGCGGCGTGGGCGAACCGGTTGCTGTTGCCGATGACGAAGGAGTCGAAGACGTACTTGGGGTTCAGGCCGGGGTCCAGCCCGGCCGGCCGGTGCCGGTCGGCGAACAGCGGGACGGCGCCGGATCCGCGGGTCGGCTGGCGCTCGCCGGGACGCCGGTCCGGGCTCCCGGAGCGGTCGGCGGGGTCCAGGTCCCAGGGAGCGGTGCTCCGCCGCGGGTCGGTGCCGGCCGGATCCCCGACGCCGCGCGGGTCGGTGTCGGGCTCGGCCGCACGCTCGGCGCCCCGCGACCAGTCGCGTCCGTCGCCGGACTCCGGCAGCCAGGCCTCGGTGCGCACCCCGAAGGCGCTGCGCCCGTCGTCGGCGCGGTCCCGCGCGGCGCGGTCCTCGTCGGCCCGGTCCTGCGCGGCCCGCTCGCGGGCCGCCCGGTCCTCGTCCGTCCGGCCCAGGGGGAACCGCTCGTCCCCGGGGTACCGGTCGTCGGCGAACCTGTCCTCGGGCAGGCGGTCCCCGGCGAAGCGGTCCGCGGGGAACCGGTCGTCCGGCGCGTCGGGAAAGGCCCCGTTGCCGAAGCGCTCCCCCGCGAAGCGCTCGTCGACGGACCGCTCGCCCACGCCGCGGCCGTCGGGCAGCCGCTGCTGGACGAAGGACTCGTAGGCGTCGGCGGGCGGGCGCGGTCCGGGCGCCCGCTCCGGCCCGCGGGCGCGGTCGACCGGGTCGCCGGTTCCCCACCGGGGGTCCAGCGGCGGCTGCTCGGCAGGTGCGCCGCCGGCCGGCCGGGCGGGGGTGTCCTCGAGCTGGACGGCGACCCGGATCTCCCGGCCGAACTGGTGGGAGAGGGCCTCGGCCAGCACCAACCGCATCCGCGACTCGAGCACCGTCTGGGTGAACTCGTTGGGGGCGGCCAGCACGGCGGTGTCCTCGACGAGGCCCAGCGGCCGGGTCAGGTTGAGCATCGCGTTCTGCTGGGGGGACAAGCTGGTGGCCAGCCGTTCCCGGATCTGGTCCCAGACCGTCGCCAGGTCGACCGTGGAGTCGGCCATCGACTGTTGTCCCCTTCCCGTGCCTCTGCTGCTGCGCCCGGCGGTGTTCCGACCGGGCGGCTGTCCGCCGCCCCGCCGCCCTGCCCGTCTTCCTGCACGTCGTCCGCAGCTCCGTCCACACCGGTGTCCACAGAGTGTGCACGGCCCACGACCTTCGGTGCGGTCCCGGGTGGCACGGAGCCGGCCCGATCGCATCGTGGCTGATCAGTGCCGGTATCGAGGATTCGATGGAGTGGTGCGGCGGTCGGCTGACCGGCCGGTCCGCCCCGATTCGGGACCCTGTGGCCCCACACGGAACGACGGCGACGCTAACAGCCCCATCCACAGGCAGGCAACGACGTCCGGCGCGTCCTGCCGGCGCGGCATCCCGCCCGTGCGGCGTGTCCGGCGGAGCTGCACCGCCGACCGGGTGCAAGATGGAAGGTCGGGATCCGGTCCGGTGCCGCCGCCCCGCGGCTGGTTGCGGGGCTCGGCTATGCTGGCCCGAGTTGTGGACAGCCGCACGATGCTGCCCGGGCACGCCCGGGATGTCGTGCCTGGCCGCGGCGAACCAGCCTCGGGTGCAGGTCCGGTCGCGATCGCGCGACCTCCTGCACCCGCACGCGTGCGGTGCCCGCCCCGGGTGCCGCCGCGCCGACGTCGTCAGTCAGTGGGAGTTCCTCGTGAGCAAGCGCACGTTCCAGCCGAACAACCGGCGCCGGTCGAAGACCCACGGCTTCCGGCTGCGGATGCGCACCCGGGCCGGCCGCGCCATCCTCGCCGGCCGCCGGCGCAAGGGTCGCGACAAGCTCTCCGCCTGAGGTGCTTCCTGCGCAGGCACGCCTGCGCCGGCGGCCGGAGTTCACCGTGGTCGTCCGCTCCGGTCGCCGCGCCGGCCGCCCGACCATGGTGCTGCACTACCTCCCTGTACGGCCCGTCGCCCGGGCCGCGGGTCCGCAGGACCCGCCGGCCGGGCCACGGGCCGGTTTCGTGGTCGGCAAGGCCGTGGGCAACTCGGTGTGCCGCCACCGGGTGACCCGGCAGCTCCGCCACCTGGTGCGTGCGGAACTGCACCGGCTGCCCGACACCGCCGATCTGGTCGTGCGCGCGCGGCCGGAGGCGGCGGGGGCGGACGTCGCGGTGCTGCGGCGCGACCTGGACGCCGGGCTGGACCGGGTGCTGTCCGAGCGGGCGCGGCAGCGATGACCTCGCGCAGCGGGCACGGCGCCGGCCACCGGAGCCGGGTCGCCCGGACACTGCTGGCCGTCGTCGGCTTCTACCAGCGGGCGATCAGCCC
>JAICZD010000228.1 GCA_025933855.1 Modestobacter sp.
ATGAGGTACGGGTAAGGCGTGTAGACCCGCTCGCTCCCGGGCGGCGCGACGAGCTTGCCCGCCCGCACCGCGGCGTTGAAGTCGTCGACGTGCCGGAAGCCGGAAGCGGCCAGGTCGTCGTACCGCTGGTCCATCTCCCGCACGACCCACTGCAGGGCCTCTGCTGCCTTCTGGGGGTTGGTGATGATCGGCGTGATCAGGTGCGGGATGCCGTCGTAGGGCGTGAGCTCGACCATCTTGGGGTCGATCAGGATCATCCGGAGCTGCTCGGGCGAGGCCCGTAGCAGCAGCGAGGTCAGCAGCGAGTTGATGCAGCTGGACTTGCCGGCGCCGGTGGCACCGGCGACCAGCAGGTGCGGCATCTTCGCCAGGTTGGCGCAGACGAACCCGCCCTCGATGTCCTTGCCGAGCCCGACCAGCATCGGGTGCGGGTCGGACTTGGCCGCGCCGGAGCGCATCACGTCGCCGAGGCTGACCGTCTCGCGGTCGGTGTTGGGCACCTCGACACCGACCGCGGACTTGCCCGGGATCGGGGCGAGGATGCGGATGTTGTCGTTGGCGACCGCGTACGCCAGGTTCTTGGTGAGCGCCGTGATCTTCTCGACCTTGACCGCCGGGCCGAGCTCGATCTCGTAGCGGGTGACCGTGGGCCCCCGGGTGAAGCTGGTGACGACGGCGTCGACGTTGAACTGCTCGAGCACCCCGGTGATGGCCTCGATGGCCACGTCGTTGGCCTTGGACCGGGCCCGCGGGGGGGTGCCCGGCCGGAGCACGCTGAGCGGGGGGAGTGAGTAGTTGCCCTCCACCGGCTGGATGGCCAGCTGCTCGGGCTCGGTGATCGGGGGAAGGTCCTCCGGCGGCGCCCTCCGGTCGACGATCGGCGGACGGCGCAGCTGGACGGGCTCGGGTTCGGTCTGCACCGTGGCCGTGGGCGCCTCGTCGAAGGCCGCGGTGTCGACGACCCCGGTGTCCAGCGTGTCCTCGAGCTCGGGAGCCGCGGCCCGCCGCCCCTTGCGGGACCGCGGCGCGGGCTCCGGTTCGGGCTCCTCGTCCTCGTACTCGTCGAACGGGTCGTACTCGTCGTCGTCCTCGGAGTCGTGGCCCAGCTTGCGGTCGACGTACCCGCGCAGCCGTTCCGGGATCTGGTGCACCGGCGTGGCGGTGACCACCAGCACGCCGAAGAAGGCGAGCAGCACCAGCAGCAGGATGCTGACGACCACCCCCAGCCCGGCTGCCAGCGGCGTCCCCACCGCCCACCCGAGCACACCGCCGGAACCGGTGCGTCCCTGGCCGGGCTGGGTGCCACCGACCACGTGCGCGACCCCGAGGACGGCGGCGATCACGCACAGCCAGCCGATCACCAGCCGGCCGCGCGCCTCCGGGTGCGGTGGGTGCCGCAGCAGCCGCAGCGCGACGAGCAGCAGCACCACCGGCAGGACGACGACCAGCGCACCGATGGCCCAGTGCACTGCCGTGGTGAGGCCGGCGCCGACCGGGCCGATGCCGTCGGTCCACGCGGCAGCGCCCAGCACGATGGCCAGCCCCAGGACGGCGAGGCCCACCCCGTCCCGGCGGTGCTCGGGAGCCAGCGGCTCGGCCTGCTCCGGGCGGGCGACGGACCGGGCGAGCCCACCGGCGCCGCGGGCCAGCAGCGACCAGGTGCCGGCGGCGGCCCGCCAGGCGCCGACGCTCAGCGACGACTGCTTCTTCCGGGCCGGCGGCCGCCGGGCGGCGGTGGACCCGCGTTTGGCCGGGGGCCGCTTGGCCGCGGTGCTGCCGGAACGGGGGCGGGTGGACCCGTTCCCACGCGCCGGCCGCCGGTTCGACGTCGTCGCGCGTGCAGGCATGGGTCGACGGTAGCCGCGCGCCCGCTGCGCCGGGGGCAGGCGGTCCCTGCGTGTCCGGCTGCCGGTCGGGGCCGGCCCGGGCGCGTGGGGGCCCGCACTGGCTACGGTCGGCGGTGTGACCGAAGCCACCCGGACCCTTCCCTACGGCAGCTGGCCCACGCCGATCACCTCCGAGCTGGTCGTCCGCGCGGCCGCCCGGCTGGGCGAGGTGGTGGTGGACGGCACCGACGTGTGGTGGGCCGAGGGCCGCCCGAGCGAGGGTGGCCGGACCGTGCTGGTGCACCGGTCCGCCGACGGGACGACCACCGACCTGCTGCCGCCGCCGTGGAACGCCCGCACCCGGGTGCACGAGTACGGCGGAGGTGCCTGGACCGTCGCCGACGGGGCCGTCTGGTTCACCGACTTCGCCGACCAGCGGCTCTACCGCATCGACGCCGGTAGCAGCGAGCCGGTCGCGGTGACCCCGGAGCCGGAGCTGCCGGCCGGCGTGCGGCACGCCGACCTCTCGGTCGCGCCCGACGGCACCGCGGTGCTGGCCGTCCGGGAGACGCACGCGGCCGGCGGCGCGTCGGCCGACGTCGTCCACGAGGTGGTGCGGGTCGAGCGGAACGGAACGAGCACGGTGCTGGTGGCCGGGCCCGATTTCGTGTCCGACCCGCGGCTGTCACCCGACGGCACCTGGCTCGCCTGGTTGCAGTGGCAGCACCCGGACATGCCGTGGGACGCCGCCGAGCTCGTCGTCCGCGGTCCGGACGGCAGCGAGACGGTCGTTGCCGGTGGCCGGTCCGGAGCGCAGCCGGAGTCCGTCGTCCAGCCGACCTGGGGCGCCGACGGCACGCTGTGGTTCCTCGCCGACCGCACCGACGTCTGGTCGCTGTACCGCTGGCGGCCGGGCGGCGAGCCGGAGCTGATGGTGGACACCGGCAGCGACATCGCCGGCCCGGCGTGGCTGTTCGGGCTGCGCCGGTTCGCCCTCCTGGACGACGGCCGGGTGGTGCTGGCCTACGGCCGGGACGGCGCCGACCGGCTCGCCGTCCGGGAGACCGACGGCACGCTGCGGGAGTTCGACCTGGAGTACGCGGCGTTCGGTCAGCTGGCGGCCGCCGGCCGCGACGTGGTGTGCGTGGCGGGCGGGCCGGCGGCCGAGCCGGTCGTGCTCCGGGTGGGTGTGGACGACGGCGCGACCCAGGTGCTCCGCCCGGCGCGGGACCTCGGGCTGGATCCGGCCTGGTTCTCCCGGCCGCTGCACGTGACCTTCCCGACCGTGCCCGGCGACAGCGAGGTCGGCGAGGCGCACGCCCTCGTCTACCCGCCGACCAACCCCGAGGTGAGCGGCCCGGACGGCGAGCGCCCGCCGCTGCTCGTGCTGGTGCACGGCGGGCCGACGTCGGCCGCGCGGGCGGTGCTGGACCTCGGCGTGCAGTACTGGACCTCCCGGGGCTTCGCCGTCGCCGACGTCGACTACCGCGGCTCCACCGGCTACGGACGGCGCTACCGCGACGCGCTGCGCGACCGCTGGGGCATCGCGGACCTGGACGACGTGGTGTCCTGCGCCCGCTGGCTGGCCTCCGACGACGGGCCGGCCGCCGTTCGGGTCGACCCCGCCCGGCTGGCCATCCGCGGCGGCTCGGCCGGCGGCTACACGACGCTGGCGGCGCTGACCTTCCGGCCGGGGGTGTTCGCCGCCGGCGCCAGCCACTACGGCGTCGCCGACCTCGCCGCCCTCGCCGCGGACACGCACTCCTTCGAGTCCCGCTACCTCGACGGGCTGGTCGCGCCGTGGCCGGAGGGCGCGGCGGTCTACGCCGAGCGCTCCCCCATCCACCACACCGACGCGCTGAACACCCCGCTCGCGGTGTTCCAGGGCGACGAGGACCGCGTCGTCCCCCCGGAGCAGGCCGAGATGCTGGTCGCCGCGCTGCGGGAGAAGGGCGTGCCCCACTCCTACCTGCTGTTCGCCGGCGAGCAGCACGGGTTCCGCAAGGCGGAGAACATCCGCGCAGCGCTGGACGGCGAGCTGTCCTTCTACGCCCAGGTGCTCGGCTTCGACCTGCCCCCCGACGAGGGCATCGTCCCGATCACATTGTCATCCTGACGGCTGACACCGCGTCCAGGAGCCGTACCCCACCCGCGTTGAGCCCTTTGCCGCCCGCGGCTTCGCCGCCGTTCAGACTTCGAGCACGGTGGGGATGATCATCGGGCGGCGGCGGTAGGTGTCCGACACCCACTTGCCGACGGTCCGCCGGATGACCTGGGAGAGCCGGTGCGGGTCGATGTCGTCGTCGGCCAGCGCCCGCTTCAGGTTCTCCTCGACCAGCCCGAGCACCTCGTCGAAGGCCGCCGGGTCGTCGGAGAAGCCACGGGTCGACAGGTGCACCGGGCGCACGATCGTGCGGGTCGAGGGCTCGATGACGACGGTGAGGGCGACGAACCCCTCGTCGCCGAGGATCCGCCGGGCCTGCAGCGCCTCCTCCCCCACGTCGCCGACGTTCAGCCCGTCGACGTAGACGTTCCCGATCGGCACGCTGCCGACGATCGACGCCTTACCGTCGACGAGGTCGACGACGACGCCGTCCTCGGCGAGCAGGACGCGGTCGGCGGCCATCCCGGTCTCCTCGGCCAGCGCGGCGTGCGCCCGCAGGTGCCGCCACTCGCCGTGCACCGGCATCAGGTACCGCGGCTTGGCCACGTTCAGCAGCGTCCGCAGCTCGCCGGCCGGCGCGTGGCCGGAGACGTGCACCATCGCCGTCTCCTTGTGCACCACGGTGGCACCCAGCCGGGCCAGCCCGTTGATCACCTTGTAGACGGCGGTCTCGTTCCCCGGCACCAGGGACGACGCCAGGATGATCGTGTCGCCGGCCTCGATGGTGACCTGGTGGTGCTGCCCGCGGGCCATCCGGCCCAGCGCGGACAGCGGCTCCCCCTGCGAGCCGGTGCTGATCAGCACGACCTGCTCCGGCGGCATGGCCGTCGCCTCGTCCAGCTTCACCATCAGCCCGGGGGCGACGTGCAGCAGGCCGAGCTCCTGGGCGACCCCCATGTTGCGGACCATCGACCGGCCCACCAGCGCCACCTTGCGCCCGTGCTTGACCGCGCAGTCGAGCACCTGCTGGATGCGGTGCACATGGCTGGCGAAGCTGGAGACGATCAGCCGCTGCGACGCCCCCTCGAAGACCGAGTCCAGCACCGGGCCGATGTTGCGCTCGGACGTGACGAAGCCGGGGACCTCGGCGTTGGTCGAGTCGCTGAGCAGCAGGTCGATGCCGGCCACGCCGAGCCGTGCGAA
>JAICZD010000094.1 GCA_025933855.1 Modestobacter sp.
GCCGCGGCATCCGAGCCGGCCTCGCGCTCGGACAAGCCGTAGCTGATCATCGCGTCACCGCGGGCGATCGAGGGCAGCACCTCCTGCTTGAGGCGCTCGTCGGCGGAGAGCAGCACCGGGACCGAGCCCAGCTTGTTCACCGCCGGGATGAGCGACGCCGAGCAGTCGACCCGGGCCACCTCCTCGATCACGATGCAGGTGGCGATCGCGTCGGCGCCCTCGCCGCCGTAGGCCTCGGGGATGTGGGTCGCGTGGAAACCGGCCGCCGTGAGCGCCTTCCGCGCCTCGACCGGGAAGCGGGACTCGGCATCGACGTCGGCCGCGAACGGCGCGATCTCCCGCTCGGCGATGTCCCGGACCGCCTCCCGGATCGCCTCGTGCTCGTCGGTCAGCGCGTAGAGCCCAGTGTTGTTACCCACGGGTACCAGACTAGGACCGTCGGTACGAAGGGTCCATGCCATCGCCGCGGTCAGTCCGCCGCAAGTCGCTCCTGCAGCCGCGCGTCCCGCTCCACCACGGAGTCGGCCAGCTCGGCCTGGAAGCGCTCGACCGCGGCGCGCAGCCGCTCGTTGCTCGCGGCCAGGATCCGGACGGCGAGCAGGCCGGCGTTCCGTCCGCCGCCGATGCCGACCGTGGCCACCGGAACCCCCGCGGGCATCTGCACGATCGACAGCAGGCTGTCCAGGCCGTCGAGCCGGTCCAGCGGCCGGGGGACGCCGATCACCGGCAGCGGGGTGGCCGCGGCGACCATGCCCGGCAGGTGGGCGGCGCCCCCCGCCCCGGCGATGACGACGCGCAGTCCCCGCCCGGCGGCGCTCTCCGCGTAGTCCAGCATCCGTCGCGGGGTCCGGTGCGCCGACACGACGTGCACCTCGTAGGGCACGTCGAACTCCGCCAGCGCCTCGGCGGCCGGCGCCAGCATCGGCCAGTCGGAGTCGCTGCCCATCACGATGCCGACGACGGGGTCCGTCACCGCGGTCTCCTCAGTGCTCATCAGCAGCGTGCTCATCAGCAGCGTGCTCATCAGCAGCGTGGTCATCGGGGAAGGCGAAGGCGGGGTCGACGACGCCGTCGGCGAGATACCGGGCGGCGGCGACCGCTCGCCCCCGCACGACGGCGAGGTCCTCGCCCAGTGCGGTTACGTGGCCGAGTTTGCGGCCGCGGCGCTGCCCCTTGCCGTACCAGTGCAGCTTGACGTCGGGCCAGTGCGCCATCAGGTGGTGCACGCGCTCGTCCAGGCCCGGTCCGGTCCAGTCCGCGGCCGCCGTGTCCCCGCCGAGCACGTTGGCCATCACCGCGACCGGGGCGGTCATCGCGGTGGACCCGAGCGGGTAGTCCAGGACGGCGCGCAGGTGCTGCTCGAACTGGCTGGTGCGGGAGCCCTCGATGGTCCAGTGCCCGGAGTTGTGCGGCCGCATCGCCAGCTCGTTGACCAGGACGCCGTCCGGGGTCTGGAACAGCTCGACGGCCAGCATGCCCACCACTCCGAGCCGGTCGGCGATGCGGACCGCCAGCTCCTGGGCCGCGGTGGCCAGCTCCTCGTCCAGCCCGGGAGCCGGTGCCAGCACCTCGTTGCACACGCCCGCGCGCTGGACGGTCTCCACCACCGGCCACACCGCGACCTGCCCGAACGGCGACCGGGCGACCTGGGCGGCCAGCTCGCGGACCATCTCCACCCGCTCCTCCACCAGCAGCGCGCCGTGCTGCTCGAGGAGGTCGGCCACCTCGTCGGGGCCGTGGGCGACGACCACACCCTTGCCGTCGTACCCACCCCGCGGCGTCTTCAGCACGACCGGCCAGCCGACCTCGTCGGCGAACGCGGTGACGTCGTGGACGGTGCGCGCCTCGGCCCAGGCGGGCTGGGGCTCCCCCGCCGCGGCCAGGGCCCGGCGCAGCACCAGCTTGTCCTGGGCGTGGACCAGCGCGGCGGGGCCCGGCGCCACCCGGTGCCCCGCGTCCAGGAGGGCCTGCAGGTGCTCGGTGGGCACGTGCTCGTGGTCGAAGGTGACCACGGTGGTCCCCTCGGCGAGGCGGCGCAGGTCGGCGAGGTCCCGATGGTCGCCGAGCTGGACGTCGGCGGCGACCAGGGCGGCGGACTCGGCCGGGTCGGTGGCCAGCACGCGGAGCGACTGGCCGAGCGCGATCGCCGCCTGGTGCGTCATCCGGGACAGCTGCCCGCCGCCGACCATCGCCACGACCGGCAGCGCGGTGCGCGGGTCGAGTGGAGTCGTCATGGTGGTTGGACAGGCTAGAGCGCCGCCCCGGAGCACGGCATGGCCGGGTCGACCGGGGCGGACGGGTCGCATGAGGTGATGCCGGTCGCGATCGAAGGCACGACCCCCGGGGACCTCGTAAAGTCGACCAAGTGCCGTTCCTCCCCGCCCTGCAGCAGCGAATCGGCCTGACCTGGCGCCTGCTCCTCAAGGAGCTCAGCGCCTTCGGAGTGGTGGGAGCGGCAAGCTTCGCCCTCGACCTGCTGGTCTTCCAGCTGCTCTACGTCCACGTCGGCATCGGCGCGGTCACCGCGAAGCTGATCTCGACGCTGGTCTCGATGACCGCCGCCTACGTCGGCCACCGGTACTGGTCCTTCTCCCACCGCGCCCGCACCGGC
This sequence comes from Modestobacter sp., assembly GCA_025933855.1. Classification (GTDB taxonomy): domain Bacteria; phylum Actinomycetota; class Actinomycetes; order Mycobacteriales; family Geodermatophilaceae; genus Modestobacter. The sequence goes on from JAICZD010000094.1 coordinate 2,612, forward strand.
CTGCGGCGGGAGTACCTGCTGTTCGCCGTCATCAACGGTGTGACCCTGCTCATCGGGGTCGCCATCGTCGGGTTCGTCCGCTACCCGCTGGGCCAGGAGAACGCCCTCGTGCTCCAGGTGGCCAACGTGGCCTCCACCGTGGTCGGCACGCTGATCCGCTACTTCAGCTATCGCCGCTGGGTGTTCCCGGCGGTCGAGCCGGCGCAGCCGCTGGCCGACGCGACCGAGACCGCGGCGCCGGTCCAGCGAGCGCGGAAGGCGACCCCGACCGGCACCGTCTGAGCCCGGACCGGGCCGGTCCGGGGCTCGGGCCTGCGGGATCTCCGGCGGGCGTCTCCCACAGCTCGGCCGGGTCTCAGGCGGCCGTCGTCCGGCGCCGCCACTGGGACGGCACGCCGTCCGGCTGGGCGAGCACCATCAGCCCCAGGCCGAGGACGGCGGCGACGAACAGGACCGGCGCCACCCAGGTGCCCGGGGGCGCCCACTCGGCCGGCGTCCGGAACGGCACCCGGCCCAGCCCGTAGGCGTACCGCCACAGCGCCCAGGCCAGCGAGGCGACCTGCACGGCGGCGACGAAAGGCCCCAGGAACAGGGCGGCCCACCGGGATGCCCGGACGCCGCTGGGCCGTGACGTGATCGCCGCCATCCCCAGGATCGGCAGGCCGATCGACATCGGGAGCCCGTAGCGGCCTTGCCAGATCAGGCCGAGATCAGCGGCGCTGGGCACCTGGCTGAGGATCGGCACGACGAAGGACAGCACCAGCAGCAGGCCCAGCCCCCACCGCAGCCCGCCCCGGCCGAGCACGAGACCGGCGACGACCGTGACGGCGACGACACCGGCGAGCGCCGCCATCCCCAGCGACTCGAGCGGAACGTTCAGCCAGCCGAAGACCGCCAGCTGCTCGCGGACGTAGCGGCCGGTCAGGTCGATCGCCCCCTCGATGGCCAGCCGGGGTGAGGCCAGCCGGGGGTCGGGCAGCCCACCCAGGCTCGCCGTGGGGTCGACCACCAGCAGCCAGGCCCCCGCGATGACCGAGCCGACCACGGCGATCACCGCGGCCGGCAGCCACCGGCGTTCGGCGAGGGCCAGCCGCCAGAAGTCGCGGGTGGCCAGGACGACCAGGCAGAGCGCGATCAGCGCGACCAGCAGCCCGGACCCCGGCCTGGTGTTGAGCAACACGGCCGCGGTGGCGGTGCCCGCAGCCAGCCGGCGGCGCACGTCATACCGGGCCGGATCGCGGACCAGCGGTACCAGCAGGCACCAGGTGGCGAACCCGGCGGCAACCTCGAGGGCCGTGCCGTTCACCATTCCGCCGTAGAACAACGCCGTCGGGGTGATCGCCAGCCATCCGGCGGCAACCATGCCGGCCGGGTGCCGGCTGGCGCGCAGCGCGGTGAGCCCGAGGGCGTAGAAGGCCGCACACAGCACGGAGCTGGCCACCCGCATCGCCAGCACGGCCGCCTGCCCGTCCGACACCAGGCTCGGCAGCCCGACGATGCCGTAGTACAGCGGCGGGTACCGGCCGATCCAGGTCTGCACCTCGGCGTCGTGCTCGTCGTCGGCCACGAACGGCGGCGCGCAGTCAGCCGGTTCATTGGTGTCGTAGATGTAGCAGGAGGGGGTGGCCATCGCGTCGGCGTAGTACGCCGGGACGTCGACGCCGGTGATCAGCTGGAAGTAGGCGCCGGGGGTGTCGATGGTGCGGCCGGTCAGCTCGCCCCGGGCCACCGCGGCTGCCTTGACCACCTGGGCGGACTCGTCGGGGCTGGCGAACAGCGGCGTGGTGATCGACCAGCCGCTCATGGCCACGGCGAGCAGCAGCCAGGTGAGCGCGAAGAACCGGACCCCGCCCGGGCGGGCGGCCCGCGGAGCCGCGGTGGCCCCCTCCGCCTCCGCAGGTTCGAGAAGGGTTCCCACGCGGCTAGGCTAGATGGCGGCCACGGGCCCCCACGGTCCACCCTCGCCGCTCGGCAGGCGAGGCCCCATACTTCGAAGGAGTCACGTGACGTACGAGGGCGTGGCCGTGCTGATCCCCTGCCACGACGAGGCCACCACCGTCGGCCAGGTCGTCGGCGGCTTCCGGCAGCACCTGCCCGGGGCGCGCATCGTGGTCTGCGACAACAACTCGACCGACGGCACGGCCGACGTGGCTCGTGCGGCCGGCGCCGTCGTCGTCACCGAGCGGCACAAGGGGAAGGGTTACGCGGTCCGTCGGCTGTTCTCCGACGTGGACGCCGACTTCTTCATCATGGTCGACGGTGACGCCACCTATGCCCCGGAGGCTGCACCGGAGATCGTCAGGCTGATGCGCGAGGACGGCGTGGACACCGTGCTGGCCATCCGCGAGGCGCAGTCCAGCGGCGGTGCCGCGGAATACCGGGCCGGTCACCAGCTGGGCAACCGGGTGTTCAGCCGGACCTTCTCCTTCCTGTTCGACACCTCCTACGCCGACGTGCTCACCGGGTACCGGGGATTCAGCCGGCGGTTCGTGAAGTCCTGCCCGCTGCTGGCCCGCGGCTTCGACGTGGAGATCGAGCTCAACGCGCACGGCGCCTCGCTGGGCATGCCGTGGGCCGAGGTGCGGACGCCGTACGTCGAGCGGATCACCGGCTCGGAGAGCAAGCTCAACACCTACAGCGACGGCCTGCGGATCTTCCGCCGGCTGTTCCGGCTCTTCCGCGACTTCCGGCCGGCGCTGAGTTTCGGCGGCCTCGGGGTGCTGCTCGGCCTGATCGGCGCCGTGACGGTCGTGCCGCTGCTGGTCACGTACCGGTCGACCGGGTTGGTGCCGCGTTTCCCCACCCTCTTCGTGGTGATCGGATTGTTCATCGCGGCGTTGTTCCTCGTGCTGGTCGGCGCGATCCTGGACCGGGCCGCCCGGGACCGGCTGGAGCGCAACCGGCTCGCCTACCTGGCGGTGCCCGCGCCGTGGCAGCACCGGGACTCCACGGGGACCTCGGTCGCCCCGGATCATCCCGCCGCGACCCGCTGATCCGGGCGGCCGGGCCGGTCCGCTGGACCCTTCGGTTCAGGCGGCCAGCCGGGAGCCCTCCCGGCCGGCGACGACCTCGACCCGGCTGGTGATCCGGGTCCGCAGCTCCTCCACGTGGCTGATCACCCCCACCGTCCGCCCGCCTCGACGCAGCTCGTCCAGGACGGTCATCACCGCGTCCAGCGCCTGCGCGTCCAGGGTGCCGAACCCCTCGTCGACGAACAGGGTGTCCAGCTGGACTCCCCCGTTCTCGGCCGTCACCACGTCGGCCAGGCCGAGGGCAAGGGCCAGCGAGGCCATGAAGCTCTCCCCACCGGACAGCGTCTTGGTCGGCCGGCGGACGCCGGTGTACTCGTCGAGCACGTCGAGCCCCAGGCCGCCGCGGGCCCCGTGCCGGCCGACCGCGTCGCTGTGCACGAACGTGTAGCGCCCGCCGGACATGTCGCGCAACCGCCGGCTGGCCACCTCGGCGACCTGTTCGAGACGGGCGGCCAGCACGAAGGACTGCAACCGCATCCGCAGCTGGTTGGCGCCACGGCCGTTGACCAGGTCGGCCAGGCCACCGACCCGGTCGGCCTCCGCCCGCCGGTCCTCCAGCTCGACCTCGGCCTGGGTGATCTCGCCGGCCAGCGCGTCCAGGGACTGCGCGCACCGCCGCGCCTGCTGGGCGGCGGTCACCGCCTCCTCGCGGGTGGAGGTGGCGTCGCGGCACACCGACTCGGCCGCGGCCAGGTCCGGCCGCGGCCCGAGATCGGCGAGCTCCGGTTCGGCCAGCGTGGCGCTGACCACGGCCCGCTGGTGGTCGTGCTGTTCCACCCGGGTCGCGAGCGCGGTGAGCCGACCGCGGTCGAGCAGGGCGTCGGCCGCGGCCAGCAGGTGGTCGAACCCGCTGGCGGCGACCCGTTCCTCGGCGATCCGGCGCGCCGCGTCCGCGGCGACCCGGGCCCGCAGCTCGGTGCCGGCGGCCTCGACCAGCGCCTCGCAGCGCTCGGCTTCGGCGAGCAACCGGGTGATGCGGTGGTCCAGGTCGCGGTCCGGTCGGCAGGCGGCGGCCAGCCGGTCGCGGATGTCCGCCGCGGCGACCGCGGACGCGGACGCCTCGGCGCGGCGGCGCTCCAGCTGCTCGCGGTCCTCGGCCAGCTGCCGCTGACCGGCGTCCCGCTGCATGATCAGCCGGCCGAGCTCCGCGCGGGCGGGCTCCAGGCCGGCCGCCAGCGACGCGGCGGCCTGCTCGTCGGCGCGGGCCCGGACCAGCAGCTGCTGCAGATCCTCGACGGACGAGCAGCCGGCCCGCGCCTGCTCGACGGCGAGCTGCCGTTGCTGCTGCTCCAGGTCGGTCCGCGCGGCGGTCGCCTGCTGTTCGGCCCGGTCGACCGCCTGCCGGGCGGCCTCCTCGTCCTCGGCGGTGACCGTCGCGGCGCCGGCGGACGCCGGGCGTGGGTGATCGGTGGACCCGCAGACGGGGCAGTCGCTCCCGTCGACGAGCCGGGCGGCCAGTTCGGCGGCCATGCCGTCCAGCCGGGCGGTCCGCAGCCCGAGCCAGCGCTCGCGCAGGTCCAGGACGGTCGTCCGGGCGTCGAGCTCGGCCCGCCGGCTCTCCTCCGCCTGCCCGGTGAGCCGCTCGACGGCCCGTGCCGCGTCCAGCGCCGCACCGGCCGCGGCGGCGGCCGCGGAGAGCCCCGGCAAGCGGCTGTCCGCAGCCGCGGCGGCCGCCACGGACGTCTCCTGCGCGGCCAGCCGGTCGGGCCAGCCGGCGAGATCCTCGGCCGCCTGCCGGGTACGGCGCTCCAGATCCTCGACCTGGCCGAGGATCCGACCGGCCGCCTCCTCGAACTCGGCGGCCCGCTGGACTTCGGGCAGCAGGGCCCGGGCCGTGGCCGCGTCGTCGCGCAGCTGGCGGGCGAGCAGGGTGCTGGCCTCGCGGCCGGCCGACAGCGCCGCCCAGCCCGCTGCGGCCCGCTGCAGGACCTCGGCCGCCTCCTCCGCCGCCAGGGCGCTGCGCCCGGCGGCCTCGAGCGCATCGCGCAGCGGCTCGGCCCGGCGGCCGGCGTCCAGTTCGGCCCGAACTCCGACCAGCACGGTCTCCTGGGCGGTCAGCCGGTCGAGCTCGCGACGCGCCTTGTCCCGCCGGGCGTGCCGGTCCGCCAGGGCGCGCGCCGCGGCCAGCGCCCGGTCGACCTCGGCCACCCGCTCGGCGGCGCGCTCGGCTGCGGCCTGCTCGGCCACCGTGCGGGCGATGGCGTCGGCCCGTACCTGCGCCACCCAGGGATCCACCCGGGCACCGGCCGCGGCACCGACCAGCTCCGGCGCCAGCTCCTCCGGCACGTCGACATCGGCCACCTGGGCGACCCGGGCCAGCAGCGTGCTCATCCGGACCCGCACCGCGTCCAGCTCCGCGCGCGCGGCCTGCCGCTCCCCGGCCAGCCACTCCTCGGCGCGGGCGAAGCGCCCCACGTCGAACAGGGTGCGCAGCAGCTTCGCCCGGTCCTCCGGCTCGGCGCGCAGGAACCGGGCGAAGTCACCCTGCGGCAGCAGCACCACCTGGCAGAACTGCTCCGCCGACAGCCCCAACCGGGTGCGCAGGTGTTCGGACCCCTCGTCGATCCGGGTGCTCACCGGTTCCCAGCCACCGGCCGCCCACCGCTGGACGGTGAGCTTCGCCTGCTCGGTGGTCCAGCCGGAACCGCGGAGTTTCGGGCGCTGCTGCTCGGGCCGCCGGACGACGAGCAGCCGCTCGCCACCCAGGCTGACCTCGCACCGGACCTCGGTGCGGACGCCGGTGCCCGCGTGGTCGCTGCGCAACCGGCGCTCCTCGCCTCGTGCACCGGGGACGGTGCCGTAGAGGGCGAAGACGATCGCGTCCAGCAGCGTGGTCTTGCCCGCTCCGGTGGGCCCCCAGAGCAGGAAGAGCCCGTCGCGGCCCACCTCGTCCAGGTCGACGGTGACGGTGTCGGCGAACGGCCCGAAGGCGGTGACGGCCAGCCGGTGGACCCTCACCGGGCGACCTCCTCGCAGGCGGCGGCCAGTAGCGCCCGGCCCAGGAGGTCGCGCTCGGCCGGCCCGGCCTCCTGACCGCGGACGTGCCGCACGAACTCCGCGGCCACGTCCAGGTCGCTGCGGCCGGCCAGCCGCTCCTGGTAGCTGCGGCCGTCGTCGGACGCCGCGCCACCGATCCACTCCAGGTGCACGCAGTGCGGAAAGCGGGCCTGCAGCCGGCGCATCGGATCGGCCGGCCGGACCGGGTCGGTGAGCCGGGCGGAGATGAAGTGCGCCTCGACGGGGGTGTGCTCGGGGTCGCTGAGCAGCGCCTCCAGCTCCCCGGTGAGCATGGTGAGCCGGCGGGGAGCCGGCAGCGAGACGGCGCGCACCTCGGCCAGCCCGCCGGCGTCCAGGTCGACCAGCCACGCCTGCTTGTCCTGCCCGGCCTCGCCGAAGGAGTAGGCCAGCGGGGAACCGCTGTAGCGCACCCGGGGGCTGATCGACTGCGGTCGGTGCAGGTGACCCAGCGCGACGTAGTCGACGCCGTCGAAGACCGCCGCCGGCACCAGGTCGACACCGCCCACGCAGATGTCGCGCTCGCTCTCACTCGCCACACCGCCGCCGACGAAGGCGTGTGCGAGGACGACCGAGCGCGTGCCCGGCCGCAGGAACAGGTCGGCTCGGACCCGCTCCATGGCCGCGCGGAGCACGGCCTCGTGGCTGCGCGCCTCCGTCAGCGCCAGCTCGTGCCGGGCGACCTCGGGCTCCAGGTACGGCAGCCCGTACACGGCCACGTCACCGTGCTCGTCGGCGAGCAGCACCGGCTCGTCGAGCCGGCGGGTGGACGCGCGGACGTGCACGCCGGAGACGGCGAGGAGCCCGGCGGCGAAGCCGAGCCGGCGCGCGGAGTCGTGGTTGCCGGGAGTGAGCACCACCGCTGCGCCGGCGGACCTCAACCGGGTGAGCACCCGGTCCAGGACGGCGGTCGCATCCGCCGAGGGGACGGCCCGGTCGTAGACGTCGCCGGCCACCAGGACGGCGTCGACCCGCTCGGCGGCGACCACCTCGGCCAGCCCGCCCAGGACCCGTTCCTGCTCGGCGAGCAGGTCGGTGCCGTGCAGGGAGCGGCCGATGTGCCAGTCGGAGGTGTGCAGCAGCCGCATGCCGCGGACGTTAGGTCGGGGCACCGACAGAACCGGACAGGCTCGCCGTGACGGACCGGTCCGCGTGGTCACTGGGGCGGCTGGGACTCCCCGCGCTGGTACTGCCCCAGGTAGCCGGCGCCCTCCCGGGCACGGCGGTCGGCGTCCTCCTCGACCAGCTGGTTGACCAGCTGCTGGACGCCATCGCTGTCCGGGATCGCGGTCAGCACCGTGGCGCCGCCCTCGCCGGCCGTCTCGATCGTCACCGTGCCGGAGTTGATCACCCGGTCCCAGACGGTCTGCCGGTAGGAGACGTCGGTGATCCGGGAGAGCCCGATGTCGCGGCCGGACCGGGACAGGATGCCGGTGCGGTACAGCAGCCGGTGCGTGGTGATCACGTAGTGCGTCGTCCGCCAGCGCAGCAGCGGCACGGCCACCAGGAACAGCACGAGGACCAGGGCAACGGCGACCACGACCAGCCGCCACCGGCCCTGCTGGTCCCCGGCCGGGACGGCGGCGGCGCCGAAGGACGCCGCGCCGACGAGGAGCAGGAACAGCACGATGGGCCAGAAGACGGTCAGCCAGTGCGGATGCAGGTGGCGCACGACCTCCTCGTCGTCACCGAGCACCTTGTCCGGGTACGACACACCCCCAGGATGACCGACGGGCAGGGCCCCGTCACGTAGGTGGCGCGGCGTGCGGGCCCGCAAGGTCCTCCGCCGCGACACGGGAAACGGCTCAGCGCAGCAGGGGACGGCACGTGGCCGCGGTGCGGCCCGTCAGGGTCGCCGTGTGCACGGTGCGGCCCGTCAGGGTCGCCGTGTTATCACACGTGCTGCACGTCGCCGGACGCCAGCGGCAGCACGCCACTGGGGGTGCGCACCACCAGCCGGCCGTCCCAGTCGACCGCCTCGGCGACGCCGGTCAGGCTCGAGCCATCGGGCATCGTGACGGTGACCGTCGCGCCGACCGTCGAGCACCAGGCGAGGTAGTCCTGGGCCAGACCGGAGGAGACCGGGTCGCCCAGCACCCCGACCCAGCGCAGATAGCGCCGCTCGAAGGCACGCAGGTACGCCAGCAGCACCTCGCCCCGGTCGACGGAGGCGCCGGCGACCAGCTCCAACGACGTCCCGGTGTCGGGGAGCTCGTCGCGACGGGTGGACACGTTCAGGCCCGCCCCCACCACCACGGCGTCCCCGGCCGTCTCGGCGAGGATGCCGGCCAACTTGCGCCCGTCCGGGGCGAGCAGGTCGTTGGGCCACTTCAGCGACGTCCGGACGCCGGTGACCTCGGACAC
>JAICZD010000259.1 GCA_025933855.1 Modestobacter sp.
CCTGCGCGGCGTCCTGCCCGTCGGGGGCGATCTACAAGCGGGCCGAGGACGGCATCGTCCTGGTGGACCAGGACCGCTGCCGGGGCTGGCGGATGTGCGTGACCGGCTGCCCGTACAAGAAGGTCTACTTCAACCACCGCACCGGCAAGGCGGAGAAGTGCACCTTCTGCTACCCGCGGGTGGAGGTGGGCATCCCGACGGTCTGCTCGGAGACCTGCGTGGGCCGGCTGCGCTACATCGGCATCGTGCTCTACGACGCCGACCGGGTGCTGGCGGCGGCCTCCACCCCGGACGACCGGGACCTGTACGAGGCGCAGCGTTCGATCATCCTGGACCCCGCCGACCCCGAGGTGATCGCGGCCGCCCGGCAGGCCGGGATCTCCGCGGACTGGATCGACGCCGCCCAGCGGTCGCCGATCTACGCGCTGATCAACCGCTACGAGGTGGCGCTGCCGCTGCACCCGGAGTACCGGACCATGCCGATGGTCTGGTACATCCCGCCGCTGTCGCCGGTCGTCGACGCGCTGACCGAGACCGGGCACGACGGCGAGGCGGCCGGCAACCTGTTCGGTGCGATCGAGTCGCTGCGCATCCCGGTGGAGTACCTGGCCGAGCTGTTCACCGCCGGGGACACCGAGCGGGTCACCGGGGTGCTGCGCCGGCTGGCGGCGATGCGGTCCTACATGCGGGACCTGAACCTGGGCCGGCCGGCCGACGAGTCGATCGCCACGGCGGTCGGGATGTCCGGGCGCGACATCGAGGACATGCACCGGTTGCTCGCGGTGGCCAAGTACGACGAGCGGTACGTCATCCCGACCGCGCACGCCGAGCAGGGCCCCGGGCTGGAGGAGTTCGACTCGGGCTGCTCGCTGGAGTACGACGACGGCCCGGGGATGGGCGGCTGGGGCCCGTTCGGCGAGACCTCGGGCGGGTCCACCCCGATCGCGGTGGAGAACTTCCACATGCTGGCCAACCGGCAGACCAGCGACACCCTGTCCGCACCGGCGAGCAAGGAGCAGCGGGTCAACCTGCTCAACTGGGACGGCAAGGGGGCGCCCGAGGGGCTCTTCCCGCCGCGCCCGGACGAGCTGGCGGCGGTGCACGGCCCGGACGGCGGCGGCGTCGGGGAGGACTCCCCCGGCGTCGTGGAGCCCAAACCGTGAGGGCCGGGCGCGGCGGGCGGTCCGGCCCGTCCCCCGCGCAGGTCGCCGCCGCCCGGCAGGCGTCGTCCCTGCTGCTGGGCTACCCCGACGAGCAGCTGCTGGCGCACCTGCCGCTGCTGCGGGCCACGGTCGCCCCGCTGCCGGTGGAGTTCGCCGGCCCGCTCGGCCGCTTCCTCGACCACGTGGAGACCACTCCGCTGGAGCAGCAGCAGGTGGAGTACGTGGAGACCTTCGACCTGCGGCGGCGCTGCTCGCTCTACCTGACGTACTACCGCTACGGCGACACCCGCAAGCGCGGGATGGCGCTGCTGCAGTTCAAGCACCTGTACGGACGGGCCGGGATGACGCTGGCGGACGGCGAGCTGCCCGACCACCTGGCGGTGGTGCTGGAGTTCACCGCGCTCGGGGACGCCGCCCGCGGTGAGCGGCTGCTGCACGAGCACCGGGCCGGCCTGGAGCTGATCCGGCTGGCGCTGGCCGACCGCGGCTCGCCGTACCTGTCGGTGCTGCAGGCGGTGTGCGCCACGCTGCCGCCGGTGCAGGCCGCCGACCGGGAGGCGGCGATGCTGCTGGCCCAGCAGGGCCCACCGACCGAGGACGTCGGCCTGGACCCGTACGGATCCACCCCGTTCTCCCCGCCGGACGTCGTTCCCGGCCCGCCCCCCGCAGCCCAGGCAGGAGCCCCCGCATGAACCGGCACCCCGACCGTGCTCCGCTGGCCCTCCGCGTCCCCGGAGGGACCCCGGCATGAGCACCACCGAGATCCTGCTCTGGGTGATCCTCCCGTACACCTGCCTCGCGGTGTTCGTGGTGGGCCACTACTGGCGGTACAAGTACGACAAGTTCGGCTGGACGACGCGCTCGAGCCAGCTCTACGAGCGGCGGCTGCTGCGCTGGGGAAGCCCGCTGTTCCACTTCGGGATCCTGTTCGTGCTGGCCGGGCACATCGTCGGGCTGGGGATCCCGTCGTCCTGGACCGAGGCGGTCGGCATGTCCGAGCACGCCTACCACATCCTGGCGGTGCTGACCGGCGCCGTCGCCGGCTTCTGCACGCTGGCCGGGCTGGCGATCCTGATCTACCGGCGCCGCACCGTCGGACCGGTCTTCTCGGCGACCACCCGCAACGACAAGTTCATGTACGTGCTGCTGACCGCCACGATCCTGTTCGGCCTCAGCAACACCGTGCTCGGCAACGTCATCGGGCAGGCCTCGGACTACCGGGAGACCGTCTCGCCGTGGTTCCGCAGCATCTTCTACTTCCAGCCGCGGCCCGAGCTGATGGCCGAGGCGGGGATCGGCTACCAGCTGCACGCGATCTCGGCGTTCCTGCTGTTCGCCACCTGGCCGTTCACCCGGCTGGTGCACGTCTTCAGCGCCCCCGTCGGCTACTTCACCCGCCCCTACATCGTCTACCGCAGCCGCACCGACCAGCTGGGCAGCAGACCCGCCGCACGGGGCTGGGACCGGGTGGGACCGACCCGCTGACCCCTGCCCACGTCGGGGGCCCGGTGCGTTTCAGGCGATAAGCCTCAGCAGTCCGGGACCTTGGTCTCTGCGGACGACGACCCTGCCTGACCGTTACTGGATGCATGAACCTTCGGGATACGGCCGCCACGGAAGAGAGCCGACCAATGACCGCTGAGCCGGCGTCGCGCCCCGGCACCACGCCAGCCGCACCGACCACGGACGTCCCGCGACAGGCATGGACGGTGCTCGCCGTCGCCACGCTGGGCTTCGGGATCAACTTCTGGGCCTGGGCGCTGATCAGCCCGCTGGGCTCCTTCTACAGCGACCTGCTGGAACTGAGCTCGATGCAGAAGTCGCTGCTGGTCGCGGTCCCCGTCGTCGTCGGGTCCCTGGGCCGCATCCCGGTGGGGGCGCTCACCGACCGGTTCGGCGCCCGGGTGATGTTCCCGCTGATCAGCGCCCTGACGATCGTGCCGGTGCTGTTCGTGGGCTACGTCGCCGACAACTCCTACGCGCTGATGCTGCTGGGCGGCTTCGTCCTCGGTCTGGGCGGTACGACCTTCGCCATCGGCGTGCCGCTGGTGAACTCCTGGTTCCCGCCGGCCCGCCGCGGTGCCGCGCTCGGCATCTTCGGGGTGGGCATGGGCGGCACCGCGGTCTCCTCGTTCAGCACGGTCGGGCTGAAGAACGCCTACGGCCTGCACGTCCCCTTCACGCTGGTGGCGGTGCTGCTGGCGCTGTACGCCGCGCTCGCCTACGCCGTGCTGCGGGACCTCCCCGGGCGCACCGTCCCGTCCGGCAGCGCCGCGCGCCGCGCGTGGGAGACCGCCAAGCTGCCGGTCACCATCCAGCTGTCGCTGCTGTACGCCATCGGCTTCGGCGGGTTCGTCGCCTTCAGCGTGTACCTGCCCACCTACCTGCGCGATGCCTACGGGCTGACCCCGGGCGACGCGGCGATGCGCACGGCCGGGTTCGTCGTCCTCGCCGTCGCCATGCGCCCGGTCGGTGGAGTGCTGTCCGACCGGCTGGGCCCGGTCCCGGTGCTGGTGGCGACCTTCGGCATCGTGGCCGTGTTCGCGGCGGTGTCGTCGCTGGAGCGGCCGCTGGCCCCGATCGGCACGGTGGCCTTCCTGGCCATGGCCGCGGCGCTCGGTGCGGCGTCCGGGGCCGTCTTCGCCCTCGTCGGTGTCGTCGCCCCCGCCGGCACGGTCGGCTCGGTGACCGGCATCGTCGGCGCCGCCGGCGGCCTCGGGGGGTTCGTCCCCCCGCTGCTGATGGGCGCCATCTACGGATGGGCCGGCAACTACAAGCCCGGCCTGGCGCTGCTGGCCGTGGCCGCCCTCCTCGCGGCGGTGTACACCGCGACCGCGATGCGGTCGGCCGGCCGGCCGGCCGCGGCCCGCTGAGCACGAACCCCCACCACCTGCGAGGAGATCCATCGTGCTGTCCGACCGTTCCCGTCCGGTGATCGAGGCGACCCTGCCGGTGGTCGCCGAGAACATCGAGTTGATCGCCCAGCGGTTCTACGCGCACATGTTCGGCGAGCACCCCGAGCTGCTCGACGGCA
>JAICZD010000276.1 GCA_025933855.1 Modestobacter sp.
GCGCTCGACCGCGAGCAGCCGGTCGCGCTGCGGCCCTCGGTCGCCGTGCCGCCGGCCAGCACCCCGACGGCCGGCTCGCCGGCGCCCCCGGCACGGACGACGGTCCACCGGTTGCCCCGGGTGGACCGCGCCGCGCCACTCGCTGATGCCCTCGTCCTGGCCACCGGCGCTCCCGGGTCGCTGGCCGGGGTCGCCACCGCTCGCGCCGCCGGGGCGCGCGTGGAACTGACGAACGGCGTCGCCGACCCGCGTGCGTCGTCCGGCGTGGTCGAGGCCCTCGCCGCCGATCCTGCTCCCCACGTCGTGGCACTCGGCGCGGCCTTCGGTGCCGAGCCCGGTCTGGACTGGAAGCTGGCCACCGCGGCGACGGGTGCCCAGCTGCCGGGCGGAGGTCAGTTGCTCTTCCCGCAGCGCATGCTCGTCGCGCTCTACGGCATCCCGGGCAGTGGCGCGCTGGGGGTCCTGGGCGAGCAGGACCTCCCGGCGAGCATCCAGCGGGCTCGGGACACCGCCGCGCCCTACCGGGATCTCGTCGGCGTCACCGTCGTCCCCGCGTTCGAGATCATCGCCACCGTCGCCTCGGCCTTCCCCGGCCCGGACGGCAACTACTCGGCCGAGGGGGACATCGAGACGCTGCGGCCCTGGGTCGAAGCCGCCGGTGCGGCCGGGATGTACGTCGTCCTGGACCTGCAGCCGGGTCGCACCGACTTCCTCTCCCAGGCGAAGGCGTACCAGCCGCTGCTGGAGCTGCCCTACGTGGGACTGGCGCTGGACCCCGAGTGGCGGCTGCGGCCCGGCGAGGTGCACCTGACCCAGATCGGTCAGGTGGGGGTGGACGAGATCAACCAGGTCGTCACCTGGCTGGCCGACCTGACCCGGGACCATCGCCTGCCGCAGAAGCTCTTCGTCGTGCACCAGTTCCAGGTGCGGATGGTCATCGACCGGGAGCGGCTGGACACCTCCCGGGACGAGCTGGCGATGATGGTGCACGTCGACGGCCAGGGCGGCCAATCCGCCAAGCAGGACACCTGGCGGGTGCTGCGGCAGGACGCCCCGGCCCCGCTGTACTGGGGTTGGAAGAACTTCGTCGACGAGGACTCCCCGATGCTCACGCCGCAGCAGACCATCGAGCAGGTCGTGCCGACGCCCCAGCTGGTCACTTACCAGTAGCGCCGGAGTCGGGCAGGATCACCGGGACCGCTGAACCCCGGGGAGGGACCGTCCATGACGGATGTGATCGCCGGACCCGCCGGCGTGGAGTCGACCGCCCAACTCGAGCCCCGGCTGGCCGAGCACCGCCGCGAGCTGACCGGCTACTGCTACCGGATGCTGGGCTCGGCCTTCGACGCGGAGGACGCCGTCCAGGACACGATGGTCCGGGCCTGGCGGTCCCTGGACCGGCTGGAGGGCAGCGGGGCGCTGCGGTCGTGGCTGTACCGGATCGCGACGAACGTCTGCCTGGACGCGCTCGAGGGCCGAAAGCGCCGGGCGCTGCCGGTCGACCTGTCCGCCGAGCCGTCGGCTCCGGTGGAGGCGTCCCTGGCCGGCGTGCTGCCCGACGGCGCGTGGGTCGAGCCTGCCCTCGACCGGCAGGTGCTCCCGGTCGGCGGCGATCCGGCCGAGCTGGCCGTGCAGCGGGAATCGGTGCGGCTGGCCTTCGTCGCGGCGCTGCAGCACCTGCCACCCCGGCAGCGCTCGGTGCTCATCCTCCGCGACGTGCTGCGCTGGAAGGCCGACGAGGTCGCCGCGCTGCTGGGGACGACGACGGCCGCGGTGAACAGCGCGCTGCAGCGGGCCCGGGCCACCCTGGCCGCCGTCCGGGCAGCCGAGCAGCGGCCCGAGCCCGAGCTGGCCGAGGACCACGCCGACCTGCTGGCCCGCTACCTGGACGCCTTCGAGCGGTACGACATCGACGCCTTCGTCGCGCTGCTGGCCGAGGACGCCGTGCAGGACATGCCCCCTTTCGCCATGTGGCTGCGCAGCGCGGCCGACATCGGCGCCTGGATGCTGGGTCCGGGCATCCAGTGCCGCGGCTCGCGGCTGCAGCCAGTGGCACTCAACGGCAACCCCGGCTTCGCGCAGTGGCGGGCCAGCGGGCCGGACGGCGCCTACCGGCCGTGGTCGCTGCAGGCGCTGGAGGTGTCCGGCGGCCGGGTCGTCCGGATCACGTCCTTCCTGGACACCCGGCTGTTTCCGCTCTTCGGCCTGCCCGACATCCCGCCGGACCGGTGAGTTGCGGCCGGTCGGGGAGTCCTTACCGTCCATGACCCATCCGACGACCTCCACCGTGCTCACCGACTCCGCCGCGTTCAGCGGCTTCTCCGTCGACGACCTCGACCGGGCCCGCGACTTCTACGAAGGCGTGCTCGGGCTGTCCACCTCCGCCGAGGCCATGCGCGGCGTCATGCGCCTCCACCTCGGCGGTGGCCGGGATGTGCTGGTGTACGCGAAGGGGACTGCGCACGCCCCGGCGACGTACACGGTGCTGAACTTCCCGGTGCCCGATGTCGACGCCGCGGTCGCCGAGCTGGCCGGGCGGGGCGTGGAGTTCCTCCGCTACGACGACCCGCCCACCGACGAGCACGGCGTCATGCGGGCCGGCGGGCCGCTCATCGCCTGGTTTCCCGACCCGGCCGGCAACGTGTTCTCGGTGATCGAGCAGGGCTGACCGGCCGGCCCGGTCGGGACCGGCGACGGCGGACCGGGTGTCTTGTTCGAGGGGCGCCAACGGCTGGACTGCTACAAACTTTGTAGTAGTGATGCCGACCGAGGAGTTCCTGTGGCAACCACCGAACGATCGTCCACCGACCAGCCGTCCACCGAGGTCCGGGCGGGTGACCGCACCCGGCACCCGCTGTACAGCGCGCTCGTCGGCCTGGCCGCCCTGGGCGTGCTGCTGCAGGGACTGTGGGCCGGGCTCTTCGTCCACGAGGGAGAGGAGTACCAGCAGAACTGGGTGGAGGTGCATGCCCTGGACGGCGAGCTGACCATCGCCCTCGCGGCGCTGGCGACGGTCGCCGGGTTCGTCCTGCTCCGCCACCGCCGCAGGGACCTCGTCATCGGCAGCGCCGTCCTGACCTTGTTGCTGGTGCTCGAGGCCTTCATCGGCGGGCTCATCGGCGACACGTCGGGCCTGACCGCCGTCCACTTCCCGCTGGCGCTGGCCCTCATGGGGCTGGCGGTGTGGTTGCCGCTGCGCGCCGCGCGCCGCGGCTGACGACGGCGGCGGAACCGCCGCCGCCGTACCACCTCGGCGGTGAGCACCGCCGCGGAAGGACGGCCGCTACGCTGCGGCGCCGTGAGCGCGCCGAGCGGCTACAGCGGCACACCGCTGCCGACCAAGCTCGGGATCCGCGCCGGGAGCAGGGTGCTGCTGGACGGCGCACCGGTCGAGCTGTCGCTCCAGCCGCTCCCGGCCGGCGTTGCGGTGCACCGACGAGCCGGGCGGGAGCCCTACGACGTGGTGCTGCTGTTCGCGACCCGCGCCGGCCGGTTGCACGCGCGCTGGCCGGTGCTGGTGCCGCGGCTGACCACCGCGGGCCGGCTGTGGGTGTGCTGGCCGAAGAAGGCCAGTGGCGTGCCCACCGACCTCACCGAGGGCGTCGTCCGGCAGCACGGTCTGGCCGGCGGCCTGGTCGACGTGAAGGTCTGCGCGGTGGATCCGACCTGGTCAGGGTTGGCGTTCGTCCGCCGGCTCGCCGACCGGTGATCTCGACGGGGCGAGGACCGGCACGAAGTGCCGGTCCTCGCCGGGGCGCGTCAGGTCGGCGGCCGCTGTCCGA
>JAICZD010000004.1 GCA_025933855.1 Modestobacter sp.
CGTGTCGATCAGCGGCCACAGCAGCGGCAGCACGGTCCGGTCGACGAAGATGACCTCGTCCTCGGCGTGGTTTGCGATGTAGGTCAGCTGCTCGGGGAACAGCCGGATGTTCAAGGTGTGCACCACCCGGCCGGAGCAGGGACCGGCGAAGTACAGCTCGAGGTGGCGGGCGGAGTTCCAGGCGAAGGTCGCGATCCGGCCGTCGGCGCTGATCCCGAGCCCGTCGAACACGCCGCCCAGCCGGCGGGTGCGCTGCGCCCACTCGGCGTAGCTGGACCGGACCTTGCCGCTGGGGTTGTTCGTCACGATCGGGACGTCGCCGTGGTGCTGCTCGGCGTGCCGGAAGATCATGTCCACCGTCAGAGGAACGTCCTGCATCAGCCCGCGCATGGCCGCATGGTGCCAGTGACCCGCCGCACGATCCAGGGAATGCCGCGCGGCCCGGCGGCGGGCGCCCCGTGCGGTGACCGGCGACGGACCCGTTACGAGACCGTGACGCTCCTTTGCGGGCGAGCCCTTGACGGGACACCCATGTTAACGCTCACAATTGCGCTCGCTCGCTGTTGCGGGCCTGCGCCGGCCAACTCGGCGGCAGATGTCTCGAGGAGGAGATTCAGTGAGCAGGAAGCTCAGGTTGACCGCCCTGGCGGGCGCACTCGCGATGGGGCTGGTGGCCTGTGGCGGCAGCGGCGCGGGAAGCAGCTCGTCGGCCGGCGAGAGCGCCGCCCCCGCGGACCAGACCATCGGCGTGTCCATGCCGACCCAGACCTCCGAGCGGTGGATCGCCGACGGCAACGCCGTCAAGGACCAGCTGGAGAAGAAGGGCTACAAGGTCGATCTCCAGTACGCCAACAACGACATCCCCACCCAGTCCCAGCAGGTCGACCAGATGATCACCCAGGGCGAGGACCTGCTGGTCGTCGCCGCGATCGACGGCACCGCGCTGAGCAGCCAGCTGCAGGCCGCCGCCGACGCCGGCATCCCGGTGATCAGCTACGACCGGCTGATCCGCGACACCCCGAACGTCGACTTCTACGTCAGCTTCGACAACTACAAGGTCGGCGTCGCGCAGGGCACCGCGCTGCTCACCGGCCTGGGTCTGCTGAACAAGGACGGCTCGAAGGGCACCGCCACCGGGCCGTTCAACATCGAGCTGTTCGCCGGCTCGCTGGACGACAACAACGCCGGGTTCTTCTTCAACGGTGCCGTCGACACCCTCAAGCCCTACCTCGACGACGGCACCCTGGTCGTCAAGTCCGGCCAGACGAGCATCGAGCAGGCCGCGACGCTGCGCTGGGACCAGGAGACGGCGCAGAAGCGCATGGAGGACCTGCTGACCAAGTCCTACAACGACGGGTCCAAGGTCGCCGGCGTGCTCTCGCCCTACGACGGCATCTCCCGTGGCGTCATCACCGCGCTGCAGAACGCCGGCTACGGCCCGACCCTCACGTCGCAGCCCCTGGCGATGCCGGTCATCACCGGTCAGGACGCCGAGATCGCCTCGGTCAAGCTGATCAACGACGGGGTCCAGAGCTCCACCGTCTTCAAGGACACCCGCACGCTGGCCGCCCAGGCCGTGACCGCCGCCGAGGCGTTCCTCAAGGGCGACAAGCCGGAGGCCAACGACACCAAGACCTACGACAACGGTCAGAAGGTCGTCCCGTCGTACCTGCTGCCGATCCAGACCGTCTACAAGGACGACATCCAGAAGGTCCTGATCGACTCCGGCTACTGGACGGCCGACGAGGTCGCCAAGGGCCAGGCGGGCTGACGGTCCGACCCCTGAGTTCCGGCCGGGCCCGGTGGCACGACCCCCGGGCCCGGCCGGCACCACCCCGGCCGCAGGCCGGCCCAGCAGGACCGGGCGGAGCACCCCCGGCCGGCGCACACTCTCAGCCACATCACCGCGCAGCCACATCACCGCGCAGCCCCAACACCGTGACGGACGAAGGACGACGCAGTCCATGGACGACCACATCCTCGAGATGCGCTCCATCACCAAGACCTTCCCGGGCGTGAAGGCGCTGTCGGACGTGTCGCTCGCGGTCCGCCGCGGCGAGATCCACGCGATCTGCGGAGAGAACGGCGCCGGCAAGTCGACGCTGATGAAGGTCCTCTCCGGCGTCTACCCCGCGGGCAGCTACGAGGGCGAGATCGTCTTCGACGGTCAGCCCGTCCGCTTCGCGGGGATCCGCGACAGCGAGCACATGGGGATCGTGATCATCCACCAGGAGCTCGCGCTGGTGCCCTACCTGTCGATCGCGGAGAACATCTTCCTCGGCAACGAGCGCCGCGGCCGGGGCGGGCTGATCGACTGGAACAAGGCGAACGCCGACGCCGCCGGGCTGCTGGACTCCGTCGGCCTGCGGGAGAACCCGGTGACCCCGGTCGGGCAGCTCGGCGTCGGCAAGCAGCAGCTCGTGGAGATCGCCAAGGCGCTGTCCAAGGACGTCAAGCTGCTCATCCTCGACGAGCCGACCGCCGCGCTCAACGACACCGACTCCGCGCACCTGCTCGGCCTGCTCCGGCAGCTCAAGGAGCGCGGGATCACCTGCATCATGATCTCGCACAAGCTCAACGAGATCACCGCGATCGCCGACAACGTGACCATCATCCGGGACGGCAAGACCGTGGAGACCCTCAGCCTGCACGCCGGCGAGGTCACCCAGGAGCGCATCATCCGCGGCATGGTCGGCCGGGACCTGGAGTCCTACTACCCCGAGCGCGAGTCGCACCCCGGGGAGGAGGTGCTGCGGGTCGAGGACTGGACCGTCAAGCACCCCACCCAGGACCGGCTGGTGGTCGACCACGCCAACTTCTCCGTCCGCGCCGGCGAGGTGGTCGGGATCGCCGGGCTGATGGGCGCCGGGCGCACCGAGCTGGCGATGAGCATCTTCGGCCGCTCCTACGGCCGGGACATCACCGGCCGCGTCTACATGCACGGCAAGGAGGTCAGGGCGCGCACCGTCGCCGAGGCCATCGACCGCGGCATCGCCTACGCCACCGAGGACCGCAAGAAGTACGGCCTCAACCTCATCGAGGACATCCGGCGCAACGTCTCGGCGGCCGCGCTGTCCAAGCTCGCCACCCGCGGCTGGGTGAACGGGAACGAGGAGACCAAGGTGGCCGAGGACAGCCGGCGGGACATGAACATCAAGGCCCCCAGCGTGTCCTCGATCGTCGGCAAGCTCTCCGGTGGGAACCAGCAGAAGGTCGTGCTGTCCAAGTGGCTGTTCACCGACCCGGACGTGCTCATCCTCGACGAACCCACCCGGGGCATCGACGTCGGCGCCAAGTACGAGATCTACACGATCATCAACAAGCTGGTCGCAGCCGGGAAGGCCGTCGTGGTCATCTCCTCCGAGCTGCCCGAACTGCTCGGGATCTGCGACCGGATCTACACGCTGTCCGCCGGCCGGATCACCGGCGAGCTGCCGGTGCATGAGGCCACCCAGGAGAGCCTCATGGTGCTCATGACCAAGGAGAGGGAGCTCGCAGCATGACCAGGACCGTGCCGCCGGAGACCAACGACACCCCCGCGGAGGTGCAGGCCACCCCGACGGCCGCCCTGCACGGCGGTACCAGCGACCTGCGCGAGCTGATCACGCGCAACATGCGGACCAGCGGCATCTACGTCGCGTTCGTGGCGATCATCGCGCTGTTCGCGGTCCTCACCGGGGGCACGTCGCTCAGCCCCGGCAACATCACGAACATCGTCCTGCAGTACTCCTACATCCTGGTGCTGGCCATCGGCATGGTCATCGTGATCATCGCCGGGCACATCGACCTGTCGGTCGGGTCGGTCGTCGCGCTGACCGGTGCGGTCTCCGCCGTCCTGGTCATCCAGCATGGGATGCCGTGGTGGGTCGGCGTCCTCGCGGCCATCGCCGTGGGCCTGGCAGTGGGCGCGTGGCACGGCTTCTGGGTCGCCTACGTCGGCATCCCTGCCTTCATCGTCACCCTCGCCGGCATGCTGCTGTTCCGCGGCCTCACGCTGCAGGTGCTGCACAACATCTCGCTGTCGCCGTTCCCCCCGGCGTACGGCAAGGTGGCCAGCGGCTTCCTCAACGGGCTGATCGGCGGCAACGGCTACGACGCCTTCACCCTGCTCATCGGCGTGCTGGCGGTGGCCGGCTACGCGGTCAGCGGCTTCCGCACCCGGCTCGCGCGGATCCGCTACAAGCAGCCGGTCGAGTCCTTCCCGCTGTTCGTCGCTCGGGTGGTCGCCGTCGGCGCCGTCGTGATGGCCTTCGCCTGGCAGCTGGCCCACGCCCGTGGCCTGCCGATCGTGCTGATCATCCTGGGCGTGCTCGTCGTGGCCTACGGCGTCATCACCAACCGCTCGGTCTTCGGCCGGCAGGTCTACGCGATCGGCGGCAACCTCTCGGCCGCGACGCTGTCCGGCGTGAAGGTCAGGATGGTGAACTTCTGGATCTTCGTGAACATGGGCTTCCTGTCCGCGGTCGCCGGGGTCATCTACTCCTCCCGGTCCAACGGTGCCCAGCCCGCGGCGGGCAACATGTTCGAGCTCGACGCCATCGCCGCCGCCTTCATCGGCGGTGCCGCGGTCACCGGCGGCGTCGGCACGGTGGTCGGCGCCATGGTCGGTGGTCTCATCATGGCCGTGATGAGCAACGGCATGCAGCTGATGGGCATCGACCAGTCCGTCCAGTCGGTGGTCAAGGGTCTGGTGCTGCTGCTGGCCGTCGCCTTCGACGTCTACAACAAGCGCCGCGCCGGCTCCTCCCGCTGAGCCGCCCGGTCGTCGCGCACCCCGGCGCACCGGCGCCAGGGTGCGCGAGGACCGCGGCCGACCCCGGTGACGCACCGATCCGCCGGTGTGTCGATCCGGTGGTCGCGCCCGGACGTCGACCCGGCACGCCGGTGCCAACCCGAGGGCCGGTCCGGCTGCCCGTCGGTCCGAGGAGAGGAGTCACGGTGGAGCCCAGGAGCGTCTCTCGCGCGCTCGTCATGTCCGACGTCGCGGCGCGGGCGGGCGTCTCCCACCAGACCGTCTCGCGGGTGATCAACGGCCACCCGCACGTCGCCGCGGCGACCCGCGAGCGGGTGCAACGGGCGATCGAGGAGCTCGGCTACCGGCCGAACACCGCCGCCCGGGCGCTGGTCACCGGCTCGACCCGGACCCTCGGCCTGGTCACCTCGCACATCAACCAGTACGGCCCCGCCCAGACCCTGCTGGGCCTGGAGGCGGCGGCCCGCGCGGCGGGCTACTCGCTGAGCGTCGCGATCCTGGACGACGACACCGTGGACGCCATGCGGGAGGCCGTCGACCGGTTCGTCGCCCAGTCCGTCGACGCGGTGGTGGCGCTGTCCACCTACGGGCAGGCCGTGGAGGCGCTGCGCCGGTTCGACGCGCCGGTGCCGCTGATCGCCGTCCAGGTGGGGCGGGACGAGCAGCGCCCGACCGTGTGGGTGGACCAGGAGGCCGGCGGGGGGCTGGCCACCCGGCACCTGCTGGACCTCGGGCACCGGACGGTGCACCACATCTCCGGCCCGGCGGACTCGCTGGAGGCCCGGGGCCGGATCGTCGGCTGGCGCCGGGAACTGGTCGCCGCCGGAGCCGTCGTCCCGCCGATGCTGCACGGTGACTGGTGGCCGGTCACCGGGTACGCCGCCGGCCGGGAACTCGCCGCGCGGATCCGGAGTGGCGGGCCGGGCCCCGACGTCACCGCGGTGTTCGTGGCCAACGACCAGATGGCGCTCGGCCTGCTCAACGCCCTGCACGAGGCGGGGGTCTCGGTACCCGACGAGGTCAGCGTCGTCGGCTTCGACGACGTGCCGGAGGCGGCCTACTACACCCCGCCGCTGACCACCGTGCGGCAGGACTTCGCCGAGCTGGGCCGGCGCGGGGTCGAGCTGATCCTCTCCCGGCTGCGCGGCGAGCACATCCACGTCGACGCGGTGACCCCGCGGCTGGTCGTGCGGTCGAGCACCGCGGCGCCGCCGTGCGCGCGGCGGCCGGCGGGTTCCCGGCACGCTGGCGAGCAGGTATGTTAGCGCTAACAAATCGTAGCCCCCGGCTTCGGCTGCACCCTCGGCGACGCTGCTCCCTGGAGGAGAACTGATGCCCCACGAGCGGGATCCCCACGTCATCGGCGTGGACTTCGGAACGCTGTCGGGACGCGCCGTCGTCGTGCGGGTGCGGGACGGGGCCGAGCTGGCCAGCGCCGTCCACCCGTACCCGCACGCGGTCGTCGAGCGCACGCTGCCGGCGACGGGGGAGCCGCTGCCTCCGGACTGGGCGCTGCAGCTGCCCGGCGACTGGCTGGAGGTGCTGCGCACGGCGGTTCCCGAAGCGCTCGCCGCCAGCGGCGTGGCCCCCGAGGACGTCGTCGGCATCGGGACGGACTTCACCGCCTGCACCGTGCTGCCGACCACCACCGACGGCACCCCGCTGAGCGACCTCCCCCGGTTCCGGGACCGCCGGCACGCCTATCCCAAGCTCTGGAAGCACCACGCCGCCCAGCCGCAGGCCGACCGGATCAACGCCCTGGCCGAGAAGCGCGGGGAGAGCTGGCTGGCCCGCTACGGCGGCAGGATCTCCAGCGAGTGGGAGTTCGCCAAGGCACTGCAGCTGCTGGAGGAGGACCCCGAGGTCTACGCCGCCACCGAGCGCTGGGTGGAGGCGGCCGACTGGATCATCTGGCAGCTGTGCGGCAGCTACGTGCGCAACGCCTGCACCGCCGGCTACAAGGGCATCTACCAGGACGGGCACTACCCGTCGCGGGAATACCTGGCCGCGCTGAACCCGGAGTTCGCCGACTTCGTGGCCGGCAAGCTCGACCACCCGATCGCCCAGCTCGGCGAGCGGGCCGGCGGGCTGACCGCCGAGGCCGCGGCCTGGACCGGGCTGCCGGAGGGCATCGCGGTGGCCGTGGGCAACGTCGACGCGCACGTCACCGCGCCGGCCGCGCAGGCCACCGAGCCCGGTCAGCTGCTGGCCGTGATGGGCACGTCCACCTGCCACGTGCTGCCCAGCGACTCCCTCGCCGACGTCCCGGGGATGTGCGGGGTCGTCGACGGCGGCATCGTGCCCGGGCTCTACGGCTACGAGGCCGGCCAGAGCGCGGTCGGCGACATCTTCGGCTGGTTCGTCGAGTACGGCGTGCCGGCGTCCTACCGCGACGCGGCCGGGGCCCGCGGCGTGGGACTGCACGAGCACCTGACCGAGCTCGCCGCGGCGCAGGAGGTCGGGGAGCACGGCCTGGTGGCGCTGGACTGGCAGGGCGGCAACCGGTCGGTGCTGGTCGACGCCGAGCTCTCCGGGGTGGTCGTCGGGCAGACCCTGGCCACCCGGCCGGAGGACACCTACCGCGCGCTGCTGGAGGCCACCGCCTTCGGCACCCGCACGATCATCGAGTCCTTCGAGACCAGCGGCGTGCCGGTCACCGAGTTCGTCGTCGCCGGCGGGCTGCTGAAGAACGCCTTCCTCATGCAGGTCTACGCCGACGTCTGCCGCCGTCCGCTGTCGGTGATCGACTCCCAGCAGGGCCCGGCGCTGGGCTCGGCCATCTACGCCGCGGTCGCCGCCGGCGCGTACCCCGACGTCACCACCGCCGCCCGCGCCATGGGCAAGGTGCGCCGCGGCGTCTACCAGCCCGATCCGCAGCGCGCCGACGCCTACGACGTCCTGTACGCCGAGTACCTGCAGCTGCACGACCACTTCGGCCGCGGCGGCAACGACGTGCTGCACCGGCTCCGCGCGATCCGCCGCGCGGCGGTCGCGCGGGCGGGCCGCCCGGACGCCGCGGACCCCCACGACGTCGAGACCACCTCCTCGGCCCCGACCCCCACCCCCACCCCCCCGGAGCAGCCGGCGTGACCGGGACCACCGTCGCCGTCGAGCGCGGCACCCACCAGGCGCAGCGGGAGCACGTCGCGGCGCTGCACGCCGAGCTGACCCGGTACGCGCTGGTGACCTGGACGGCGGGGAACGTCTCGGAGCGGGTGCCGGGTGAGGACCTCTTCGTCATCAAGGGCAGCGGCGTCTCCTACGACGAGCTGACCTGGGAGGGCATCACCGTCTGCGCCCTGGACGGCACCGTCGTCGACGGGGTGCGCGCGCCGTCGTCCGACACCGCCGCGCACGCCTACGTCTACCGGTCGATGCCGGAGGTCCACGGGCAGGTGCACACGCACAGCCCCTACGCCGCGGCGTGGGCCGCGCGCGGGGAGGAGATCCCCTGCGTGCTCACCGCGATGGCCGACGAGTTCGGCGGCCCCATCCCGGTCGGGCCGTTCGCGCTGATCGGCGACGACTCCATCGGTCAGGGCATCGTCGCGACGCTGTCCGGCTCCCGCTCGCCGGCGGTGCTCATGCAGAACCACGGCGTCTTCACCATCGGGCCCTCGGCGAGGGCCGCGGTCAAGGCCGCGGTCATGACCGAGGACGTCGCCCGCACCGTGCACCTCTCCCGCCAGCTCGGCGAGCCCATCCCGATCGCGCAGGCGGACATCGACTCGCTGTACGCGCGCTACCAGAACGTCTACGGCCAGCGTTGAGAGAGGACCAGTCAGTGTCGTTCGAAGGACGTGAGGTCTGGTTCCTCACCGGCAGCCAGGGGCTGTACGGGCCGGAGACGCTGCAGCAGGTGGCCGAGCAGTCCCAGCGGGTCGCGGCCGCGCTGGAGGACGCCCCCGAGGTGCCGGTGCGGGTGGTGTGGAAGCCGGTGCTGACCGACGCGGCCGCCATCCGCCGCGTCATGGGCGAGGCCAACGAGGACCCGGCCTGCCTCGGCGTGATCACCTGGATGCACACCTTCTCCCCGGCCAAGATGTGGATCTCCGGGCTGGACGCGCTGCGCAAGCCGCTGCTGCACCTGCACACCCAGGCCGACGCCGCCCTGCCGTGGGCGACGATCGACATGGATTTCATGAACCTCAACCAGGCCGCGCACGGCGACCGGGAGTACGGCTTTCTGCTCACCCGGCTGCGGGTGCCGCGGACGACGGTGGCCGGGCACGTCGGCAACCCCGGCGTCCGGGCGCGGATCGGATCGTGGGCGCGGGCCGCGGCCGGCGCCGCGGCGGCGCGCGGGCTGAAGCTGGCCCGGTTCGGCGACAACATGCGGAACGTCGCGGTGACCGAGGGCGACAAGGTCGAGGCCGAGATCCGGTTCGGGATGTCGGTGAACACCTGGGGCGTCAACGACCTGGTCGACGTGGTCGACAGGGTGCCCGACGCGGCCGTCGACGCGCTGGTCGCCGAGTACGCCGACCTGTACGAGATGGACGCCGCCGTCCTGCCGGGCGGCGATCGGCACGAGAGCGTGCGCTACCAGGCCCGGATCGAGGTTGCGCTGCGCAGCTTCCTGACCGACGGCGGGTTCGGGGCGTTCACCACGAACTTCGAGGACCTCGGCGGGCTGCGGCAGCTGCCGGGCCTGGCCGTGCAGCGGCTGATGGCCGACGGCTACGGCTTCGGCGGCGAGGGCGACTGGAAGACCGCCGCGCTGCTGCGGGTGCTGAAGGTCGCCGCCACCGGGTTGCCGGGCGGCACGTCGTTCATGGAGGACTACACCTACGACCTGTCGGCCGACGTCCCCACCATCCTCGGCGCGCACATGCTGGAGGTCTGCCCGACCATCGCCGGCGAGCGCCCCCGGGTCGAGGTGCACCCGCTGTCGATCGGCGGCCGGGAGGACCCGGCCCGGCTGGTGTTCACCGCCGCGCCGGGCGATGGCGTGGTGGTCGGCTGGTCCGACCTCGGCGACCGGTTCCGCTGGGTGGCCAACGAGATCGAGGTCGTGCAGCCGGCCGAGCCGCTGCCCAATCTGCCGGTGGCGCGGGCCGTGTGGCGGCCGCAGCCGGACTTCTCCACCGCGACCGAGGGCTGGCTGACCGCCGGCGGGCCGCACCACACCGTGCTGTCGACCGCGCTGCGGGCCGAGGAGCTCACCGACCTGGCCGAGGTGTTCGCCACCGAGCTGGTGCTGATCGACGCCGACACCACCCGGCGCGGCCTGGCCAAGGAGCTGCGCTGGAGCGCGGCCTACCACCGCCTCAACCAACGCCTCTGACGAAGGACCCCTCGCCGCCGGCCCCCTCCTGGGGCCCGGCCCGAGCGTGCGAGGGTCGGGGAGGAGGGGGTCCTTCCACTCGCGGCGGGCCCCTGCGAGGGGGCCGAGGGCACTCAGCCGGTGAGCACCAGGGGCAGCTCCTGCAGCCCGCGGATCACGAACTCGGGACGGCGGACGGCGGGACCCCCCAGCTCGAGCGCCGACGTGCGCCGCAGCAGCGCGCCGAAGGAGGCCTGCAGCTCCACCCGGGCCAGCGGCGCCCCGATGCAGAAGTGCACACCGGCGCCGAAGGAGATGTGCGGGTTCTCGGTGCGGCCGACGTCCAGGGTGTCCGCGCCGGCGAACACGGCGGGGTCGCGGTTGGCGCTGCCCAGCAGGGCGGCGATCTTCTGCCCCCGCTCGACGGTCACCCCTCCGATGGCGACGTCCTCGGTGGCGGTGCGCTCGAACAGCTGCAGCGGCGAGTCGAACCGCATCAGCTCCTCGACCGCCGTCGGCAGGAGGTCCGGCGCCGCGCGCAGCCGGGCCAGCTGGTCGGGGTGCTCGAGCAGGGCCAGCAGGCCGTTGCCGGTGACGTTGACCGTCGCCTCGTGCCCGGCGTCGAGCAGCAGGATGCAGGTGGTGACCAGCTCGTCCTCGGTCAGCCGGTCACCCTGCGAGTCGCGGACGGTCACCAGGTGGCTGATCAGGTCCTCGCCCAGGCGGGTGCGTCGTTCGGCGACGAGACCGCGCAGGTACCCGACGAACTCGGCGGCGGCCCGCTCGGCGCCGTCCTCGATCTGCGGAGTGCGGCCGTACTCGTACATCTTCACGATCGCGTTGGACCACGGCCGCAGCAGCGGGCGGTCGGCCTCCGGCACGCCGAGCAGCTCCGCGATCACCGCTACGGGCAACTGGCCGGCCATCCCGGTGAACAGGTCGACCGGGGCGGTTCCGGCCGACCGCTCGACCATGCCGTCCACCAGCCGGTCGGCCAGCGCCTGCACCCACGGCCGCAGCCGTTCCACGTGCCCGCGGGCGAACGCCGTGCTGATCAGCCGGCGCAGCCGGGTGTGGTCGGGCGGCTCCATCTCCAGGATGGCGTTGCGGTGGATCAGGTTGAACGCCTCGAACCGCTCCGCCGGCTCCTTGTCCGACCAGATCCGGCCCAGCCGCCGGTCCCGCAGCACCGCGTTGGCCGCCGCGTGGGTGAACGCCAGCCAGAGACCCAGACCCTCGTGCCACTGCACCGCCGCCGTCGCGCGGGCCGCGGCGAAGGCCGGGTACGGGTCGGCGACGACGGCCGGATCGGTCAGGTCCAGGGGAGCAGCCGGCGACACCCCGGCAGCGTACGGAACGGCACCTGCGCAGGGTCCCGCCGCAAGCGTGCGAGGGGCGGGGAGAAGGGGTCCTTACGCTGGCTCCCATGGCCCGCACCACGACCCGCCGTCCCGCAGCCTCCGCCACCGGGGAGATCAACCCGAAGGCGCCCTGCCCCTGCGGCTCCGGTCGCCGCTACAAGCACTGCCACGGGTCGGGCTACGCCCCGCCGGTCCGCCGGCCGTTCCAGGGCCTGCCCGGCGAGGCCGACTGGGTCGCGCTGCGCGAGCTCGTTCCCGCGGCCACGGCCGTGCTGACGACGACGGACGGCCGCTCGGTGACCCTGGCCAGCGTGCTGCCCGGCGGCGCGCCGGCGCTGGTGCGGGCCACCGGTGAGATCCTGCTCGGAGTCCAGCTGCCGACGTCCTCCGACGACGTCAGCCGCGACCTCGGGACGGCGCTGGCCGCGGCGCTCGCGGCACCGGCCGGTGCGCCGGTCGACCCCGGGCCCGTCGGCGGCGCCGGGTCGGCCGGTCCGCGGCTGCAGGAGCTGCTGGACCTGACCGCTCCGCTGCAGGTCACGGTGCACGAGGACTTCGCGTTCTGGCTGGAGGGCACCGACGCCGGCCCGGAGGCGCGGGCCGCGCTGCAGCACGCCAACGAGCTGGCGCTGCCCACCGTGCGGCTGGCCGGCCTGGACGCGGCCTACTGGGTGCGGCCCAGCCCCGACCGGGCGCACGTCCGCTGGGTGCGACCGGAACCCGAGGAGCAGCTGCTGGACGCGCTGGCCCGGTTGTCCGCCGCCGAGCAGCTGACCCTGGGGGAGGGGACCCGCTACGCCGGCGCCTTCCGCGCGCACGGCCTCGTCGTCCCGGTGTGGGACGTGCCGGCCGGCACGCCGGCGCAGGAGTGGGCGGGACCGGCCACCGGGCTGCAGTCCCGGCTGGAGTCGGTGCTCGGCTCGACCGAGCCGCTCAGCGCCGACGAGCGCCGGGCCAGGGCCGGCCTGCTCTCCCGGCAGATCACGCTGCGCTGAGAGGCCGATCCCGGCAGCGGGCCGGGGGACCCGCCTACCGTGGGGCCGGTACGGCGACCGAGGGAGGACGACGGTGGGGCACGAGCACGGCGGGATGAGCGGCATGACCCTGCCGGACCTGCCGCCGACCGCGGGACGGCTGCTGGCCCTGTACCCGGGGGCCGCCTCCCCGGTGGCCTGGGTGGCCGTGGGCCTGGCGGTGCTCTACCTGGCCGGGCTGGTGCGGCTGCACCGGCGCGGGATCGGCTGGCCGGTGCTGCGCACGGTCTCCTTCCTGGCCGGTTGCGCCAGCGTCTTCTACGTCGGCGCCAGCGGGCTGCAGACCTACGGGATGGCGCTGTTCAGCGTGCACATGGTGCAGCACATGGTGCTCACCATGATGTCGCCGCTGGCCCTGCTGATCGGGGCGCCGGTCACGCTCGCGCTGCGCGCCCTGTCCACCTCCCGCGGGCCGGCCGGGGCACCGCGGCGGCTGGTGCTGTGGGGCCTGCACAGCCGGCTCGGGCAGGTCGTGGCGAACCCGGCGTTCACCGTGCCGCTGTTCATCGCCAGCCTCTACGGGGTCTACTTCACCCCGATCTTCGACGACCTGATGCGCACGGCGCCCGGGCACGCCTTGATGCTGCTGCACTTCCTGGTCACCGGGCTGCTGTTCTTCGGCCCGATCCTGGCCGTCGACCCGTGGCCGCGCCGGTCCGGGCACGCCGCCCGGATGTTCGAGCTGATGCTGCCCGCGCCGTTCCACGCCTTCTTCGGCGTCATCGTGATGATGAGCAGCCACCTGCTGGTCACCAGCTTCGTCGCCACCCCGACGTCCTGGGGCATCGACCCGCTGTCGGACCAGAGCGCGGCCGGCGGCATCGCCTGGGCCTTCGGCGAGCTGCCGACCGTGCTGGTGCTGACGGTCGTGTTCTTCCAGTGGAGCCGCTCGGAGGAGCGGGCCAACCGCGCGGCGGAGCGGGCCCGGGACCGGGCCATCGCGCGCGGCGAGAGCGGCGAGGACCCCGCGCTCACCGCGTACAACGAGCACCTGCGGAAGCTGGCCGCCCAGAACCCCTGAGGGGAGTCCCTGGGTGACGGTTTCCGTCACTGAGGGACTCCGGTCAGGGGAGGGGGTCGCGGAGCACCGGGCAGGACATGCAGCGGGGGCCACCCCGGCCGCTGCCCAGCTCGGAGCCGGCGATCCGGACCACCTCGATGCCGGCGGCCTCCAGCGCGGCGTTGGTGACCGTGTTCCGCTCGTACGCCACCGCGAGTCGCGGCGCCACGGCCAGGGTGTTGTTGCCGTCGTCCCACTGCTCCCGCTCGGCGGTGACCGGGTCCAGCCCGGTGTCGATGACCCGCAGCCGGTCGATGCCCATCGCGGCCGCGGCGGCCACCAGGAACGGTTGCGGGCCGGACACCGCGAGCTCGGCGGCGTCGGCGTCGTCCGGCACCGCGTCCCCGGCGGTCACCGTCCAGGCCTGCAGGTCGTGCGCGACGGCCGGGTACATCACCATCGCGTCGGCGTCCACCATCGTGCAGATGGTGTCCAGGTGCATGGTGGCCCGCTCCTGGGCGATCGGGACGACGAGGACCGTCTGCGCGAGCCCGCGGGCGAACACCCGCCGGGCCAGCCGCTCCGCCCCGCCGGCGGTGGTCCGCTCACCCACCCCGACGGCCAGCACGCCGGTCGCCAGGGCCATGACGTCGCCGCCCTCCAGGTGCTCCAGGTCGGCCTCGTAGAGCTGCTGCACGCCGGCGAAGCGCGGATGGTGCGCGTACAGCGCGGCGGTCAGGGCGCTCTCCCGGTGCCGGGCGGGCATGGCGAGCGAGGTGACCGCGACCTGGTCGCCGACCCACACCGAGGAGTCCCGGGTGAACATCAGGTTGGGCAGCGGCGGGACGACGAACTCCCCGCGGCTCATCAGCTGGTAGGCCAGCCCCCGGCCGCCGCGCAGCTCGTCATGGGCGACCCCGGAGACCAGCGCCCGGGCCAGGTCCTGCGGTGCCAGGCCGGCCAGGTGCGCGGTGGTGGCGTGCCGCAGGGTGGCGCCCAGCCGCGGGTCGTCGATCGCCGCGGCGATCACCTCGTCCCGGGCCGGCGGCAGGGCCATCACATCGGTGAGCAGCCGGTCGAGGTACAGCACCTCCACGCCGCGCTCGCTCAGCGCGGCGGCGAACGCGTCGTGCTCCTCCTGCGCCCGGGCCACCCACGGGACGCCGTCGAAGAGCAGCTCGTCGTTGTTGCGGGGGGTCAGCCGGCGCAGCTCGGCGCCGGGGCGGTGCAGCAGCACCGTGCGCAGCCGACCGACCTCGCTGGTCACCTGGGATGCCGGAGCGATCATGCTGCCGAGCCTGCCCGATCGGGGCATCCGGCGCCGCTCGTCGGGTGACGCAGGCCCGGAGGGTCAGGCGCTGGCGGCGGCGCCCGGCGGGGGCGTGTCGGTCGCCGCCCACCGCAGCACGCTGGTCAGCCCGCTCTGCTCCATCGTCCGCCGCACCGGTGCCGGAGGTGCGACCACCTCGAGCTCGCCGCCGGAGCGCCGCTGCTTGCGGGCCAGGTGCAGCAACAGCTCGCGCCCCGCGGCGTCCAGCGACCGCACCGCACTGAGATCGACCCGGGAGGGCCACGCGGCCGGCCGGACGCCGAGCCGGAACTGCCGCACCGCATCCCGGCCGATGTCGCCGACGAACCGCACGAACCGGACCGGACCGGCCTCCTCGAGGGCGATCGTGCCCGGGAGCCCGGGACGTCCGGGGGCTGAGGGCGTCATGGCCGTCCCGATACCCCGGTGACCCGGCGGAAACTCGCCCGCCGGCGTGTCGCACCCCGTCCGGGTGAGCTGCTCAGTCGGGGAGCAGGACGCCGGGGTTGCAGATCGACCGCGGATCCAGCTGCTGCTTCACCGCCCGCAGCACGTCCACGCCGAGCTCACCCACCTCCCGGGCCAGCCAGGGCCGATGGGCCACGCCCACCGCGGAGTGGTGGGTGAGCGTGCCGCCGGCGGCCAACAGGGCGTCGGTCGCCGCCCGCTTCGCGGTCAGCCACTGCTGGATGGGCAGATCGTCGTCGCGGTCGGCGAGCACCGTGACCGACAGCGACGCGCCGGTCGGGTAGCCGTGCGAGAGGTCGCTCAGCACCAGGGGACGCCGGCCCGGCCCGGCCAGCGAGTCGTGCAGCGCCCGGCGGACGGCGTCGTACACCCGGGGCAGCGCCGTCCAGGTAGCGGCGGTCTCCAGGGTCTCCACCAGCAGCCCGGCGTCCAGCAGCCGGTCCCGCAGGTACGGAGCGGCGAACCGGTGCCGCACCCAGGCCTCGCCGACCCGGTGGCCCAGCCGGATCGCCCCGTCGTCCCGCAGCACCGAGGTGGCCGCGCGCCGGCGGGCGCGGACGATCGGTGGCAGCCCCTCCCAGCCGACGACGAGCAGGCAGGCCTGCCCGCGGCGGCGGCCGCGCAGCCCGGACCGCAGCCCGGACCGCAACCCGGCCCCCAGCCGCCCGGTGCGGAGCCGGGAGCCGCCGTCCGCGGACTGCAGCAGCGTCCCCCGGCTCGCGTCGGGGTCGGCGAGCCGGACGACGTCGGGCAGCAGGTCGTGCCGGGCCAGCCGCTGCAGCCCCGCCAGCCCGGCGGCCCAGCTGCGGAACGACCAGCCCTCGTAGCGCGTCGTCGGCGGGGCCGGGCGCACCCGCAGCCGCAGCTCGGTGATCACGCCCAGGGTGCCCTCCGAGCCGAGCACCAGGCCGAGCAGGTCCGGGCCGGCCGCGGAGGCGGGCGGTGTGCCGAGTTCCAGGACGCCGACCGGCGTGGCGAGCGTGAGGCCGGCGACCAGGTCGTCGAACCGGCCGCCACCGGTGGCGGCCGAACCGGCCGACCGGGTCGCCGCGTAGCCACCCAGGGTGGCGAACTCCCAGCTCTGCGGCAGGTGCCCGAGGGTGAGCCCCTCGCGGGCCAGTTCCTCCTCCAGCGCCGGCCCGCGCATCCCCGGCCCGACGGTGACCAGCGACGACGGCACGTCCAGCGCGCGCACGCCGTTCATCCGGCGCAGGTCGACCGACACCACCGGCCGGTCGTCGACGTCGGTGCCGGCCAGCCCGCCGACCACGCTGGTCCCGCCGCCGAAGGGGACGACGGCGATGCCGTGTGCGCTGCACGCCCGCAGCAGGGCGGCGGTCTGCTCGGTGCTGCCCGGGGTGAGGACGGCGTCGGGGGCGTCGGAGGCGTCCCCCGCGCGGCGGCGCAGCAGGTCCAGGTAGCTCTTGCCGCCGGCGTGGGTGAGCCGGCTGGTGCGGTCGTCGGCGACGTTCTCCTCCCCCAGCAGCTCCGCCAGCGCGCTGCGGGCCGCCGCCGGCAGCCGGGGCGGCGGCAGCTGGATCGTCGAGACCGGTACCGGCGGGGTCGACCGCGGCGTCCAGCCGAGCTCCCGGGAGAGGTACCGCCGCGTGGCCCGGGGCAGCGCGGTGGTTGCATCCGGGTCGGTCGTGAGCTGCAGGACGCCGTCCGCCGGGTCGCCGCCATCCTCGCGCTCGGCGACCGTGGCCACCCGGGCGCCGGCCGGCCCCCACCCCTGGACCGTCAGTTCCGGTTGGTCGACCACCGCTCCAGTCTGCCGGGAACCGACCCGGCCGCCGGTGTGCTGCACCCGGGCGCGGCGCTTCCCGGTGGGCTGCCCTCCGGCCGGCGCGGGGATGCCAGGGTGTTCCCCGTGGACACCTACACGCACGGGCACGCGGACGCCGTGCTGCAGTCGCACCGCTGGCGGACGGCGGAGAACTCGGCCGGGTACCTGCTGCCCGCCCTCCGCCCCGGGCTGGACGTCCTGGACGTCGGCTGCGGACCCGGCACGATCACCGTCGACCTGGCCCGCCGGGTGGCGCCGGGCCGGGTGCTCGGGCTGGACGTGTCCGCGGCGCCGCTGGCCGAGGCCCGGGAGCTGGCGGCTCGGGCCGGCGTCCCGGTCGAGTTCGCGGTCGGGGACGCGTACGCGCTGGAGGCCGGCGGCGGCTCGTTCGACGTCGTCCACGCCCACCAGGTGCTGCAGCACCTGACCGACCCGGTCGCCGCGCTGCGCGAGATGGCCCGGGTGTGCCGGCCCGGCGGCGTGGTCGCCGTCCGCGACGTGGACTACGCCGCGACGACGTGGTTCCCCGCCGACGAGGGCCTGGACCGCTGGCTGGCGCTGTACCGGCAGGTCGCCCGGCGCAACGAGGCCGAGCCCGATGCCGGACGGCGGCTGCTGTCCTGGGCGCACGCGGCCGGCCTGCGCGACACGGTGGCGACCACGACCGCCTGGTGCTTCGCCACGCCCGCCGAGCGGGAGTGGTGGGGCCGGTCCTGGGCCGGCCGGGCCACCACGTCGGCGTTCGCCGAGCAGGCGGTGTCCTACGGCCTGGCGACCCCGGACGAGCTCGACGACATCGCCGCGGCCTGGCTGCGCTGGGCCGCCGCGGACGACGGCTGGCTCGGAATGCTGCACGCCGAGCTGCTGATCCGCATCTGACAGGCCCCGTCCAGGGGCCCGCCCCGAGCTTGCGAGGGGTGGGGAGGACGGGGTCCGTCATCAGCCGGCGGACCGGCGCGCGGCGTTGGCCTGGACGGCGGTGCTCACGTACTCCGCGAGCCCGGGCGCGATCTGCTCGTAGTGGGCGGTGAACCGCTCGTCCTCCACGTACATCCGGCCCAGCCCCGCGTGCATCTCCGGCGGGCAGTCGTAGAAGTTGCGGCTGATCTGCTGCCGGTGCTCCTCGGCCAGGTCCATCGCCGCGGGCGAGTCGGCCGGAACGCCGTCCGCGAGGGCCGCCGCGAACCGGCGCTCGACGTCCTCACCCTCGGCCTTGATCCGCACCCAGTCGTCCTTGGTGTACGCCGACGTCCGCCGCTGGGACTGCGCCCATGCCTCGGTGTCGCACCAGCGCTCCTCGGCCTCGGCCTGGTACTCCTCCGAGAACCCGTCGCCGAAGACCTCGAACCGTTCCTCCGGGGTCAGCGAGATACCCATCTGCCGTGCCTCCATCTCCTTCTCCACGGCCGCGACCATGGCCTGGGTTCGCTCGAGCCGCTCCCGCAGCAGCCGGTGCTGCCGGCGCAGGTGCGCCGCCGGGTCGGCGTCGGGGTCGTCCAGCAGGGTCGCGACCTCCTCGAGGGGGAACCCGAGCTCGCGGTAGACCAGCACCTGCTGCAGCCGGTCCAGGTCGCGCAGGTCGTAGCTGCGGTAACCCGCGGACGTGCGCTCGCTGGGCCGGACCAGGCCGATCCGGTCGTAGTGGTGCAGGGTGCGCACCGTCACGCCGGCCAGCCGGGCCAGCTCGCCCACCGTCCAGCTCATCCCTCCCCCTCTCCCTTCTTCGGACGGCCACCAGCAGACAGCCTGACGTCGCGTCAGGGTCAAGCACGTTCCGTCCCGCGGGCAGGAATGGGCATTTCTGCCCGGCGTGATTGGCAGGGCGCGGCCGCGGGGCACTCCTCGAGCATGGCCGCCGACCGGAGTCCCGTGCCCGCCGCCGACCCCCGTCCGCGGTCCCGGGTGCGTGTCGAGGACCAGGAGATGGCCTACGTCGAGACCGGCGAAGGGGATCCGATCGTCTTCCTGCACGGCAACCCCACGTCGTCCTACCTGTGGCGGAACGTGATCCCGCATGTGCAGCACCTCGGGCGGTGCATCGCGCCGGACCTGATCGGCATGGGGGAGTCCGGCAAGCTCCCCGACCCCGGGCCCGGCACCTACTCCTTCGCCACCCACGCCCGCTTCCTGGCCGGGTTCCTCACCGCGGTGCGGGCCACCGAGCGGGTCACCCTGGTGCTGCACGACTGGGGGTCGGCGCTGGGCTTCGACTGGGCATCCCGGCACCCCGGCGCGGTGCGCGGCATCGCGTTCACCGAGGCGATCGTCACGCCGCTGCTCTGGGCGGACTGGCCGCGCGAGGGGAAGCGCATCTTCCAGGCCATGCGCGGCGAGGACGGCGAGCGCCGGGTGCTGGAGGACAACGTGTTCGTCGAGCGCATCCTGCCGGCGTCGGTGCAGCGCGGGCTGTCGCCGGAGGCGCACGAGCGGTATCGCGCACCGTTCCGGGAGCCCACCGACCGCTGGCCGACGCTGGAGTGGCCGCGGCAGATCCCCATCCAGAACGTGCCACCGGACATGCACGACCTCGTCGACCACTACGGCCGCTGGCTGGCCACCACGCAGGTGCCCAAGCTGTTCCTCGATGCCG
The DNA here is from genome assembly GCA_025933855.1 of Modestobacter sp. Lineage (GTDB taxonomy): Bacteria > Actinomycetota > Actinomycetes > Mycobacteriales > Geodermatophilaceae > Modestobacter. The sequence continues at coordinate 19,568 of JAICZD010000004.1, forward strand.
AACCGGGGTTCCTGCTGGTGGGCCGCCAGCGGAGGGTCGTCCGGCGCTGGCCGGCGCTCACGGAGGTCACCGTGCCGGGATCGCACTTCGTCCCCGAGGACTCACCCGACGAGATCGGCCAGGCGCTCGCCCGGTGGATCCGGACGCTGACCTGACCCCGACAAGGGGTTCTCAGTCTCAGGCGGAGCGGCCGGCACCCTGCCGGCCGAGCCGCGCCGCCGCCATCGCCCGGTCGGCCGCGGCCAGCAGCGACTCGGGCGTGGAGTCCCGCCGGGACAGCGCGACCCCCACGCTGATGCGCACCGGGACGACCAGGTCCGCGGACGGGCGCAGCGGCGCGGCGAAGGCGGCCGCGATCCGGTCGGCGATGCGCTCGGCACGGGGAGCGCCGGACACTCCGGGGCACAGCACGACGAACGTCTGGCTGCCGATCCGGGCGACCAGGTCACCCTGGCGGACGGCGGCCACCAGCCGGGCGGCGGCCTCGGTGCGGGCGGTGTCGGCCACGGTCGGACCGTGCGCGTGGTCCAGCGCGGTGACCCCGTCGGTCTCGCAGCAGAGCAGGGCCAGCCGGTTCCCGTCGGCACCGGCCGCGGCCAGCGACAGCTCCAGGCGGTCGACCAGCAGGCTGCGCACCGGCAGCCCGGTGAGCGGGTCCGGCATCGTCCGGCGGCGCAGCCGGGCGGCGAACTCGTGCTGGGCGGCCACCACGGCCGCCGTCTGCACCGGCAGATCCGGCGCTCCTGCCGTCCGCACCCCGTCCATGACCACTCCCGTCGCGTCCCCGGCCGGTTCCCGGCCCGTGGGGTGGACGTCGGCCCGCCGGCCGGTCACCTTGACGCCGGCGGACTCCGGCCTGCCTCCAAAGGGGCGGCCGGAGGCGTCAGCCGGCCAGCGAGCGGGCGGTCTCCACGGCGGCGATGACGGCGAACACCAGGAACAGCCCGGCCGCGATCCGGTGCAGCAGGGCCACCGGCAGCCGGTCGGCGAGCTTGCGGCCCAGGAACGCGGCCAGGCCGGAGATCACCAGCAGCGCGGCCCAGGCGCCGACGAAGACCGACAGCGGCTCGGCGTAGCGGGCAGCCAGACCGGCGGTGGCCAGCTGGGAGAGGTCGCCCCACTCGGCGGCGAACAGGACGCCGAAGGAGATAACCGCCGCGCGGAGGAACGACGTCTGCTCCCGGGCGAGCGTGGTCGCGGCCTCGTCCTCGCCACCCTTGCGGGCCTCGCGCCACAGCAGCACGGCCCCGGTCAGGAACAGCACGGTCACCACCCCGCTGACCACGGCGTCGGGTAGCAGCGACAGCAGCGAGCCCGCGGTGACCGCGATGACGACCTGCAGGCCGAAGGCCAGACCGACGCCGACGAAGACGGGCAGCGGTGCGAACCGGGTGGCCAGCACCAGGGTGGCGAACAGCGTCTTGTCCGGCAGCTCCACGGGAAGGATCAGCACGAAGGCGGCCAGGACGACCGAGAGGACCACGGAGAAGCTCTTCTCTGTACGCGCGTCCGGGCGGATGCAGAGGTGAGCCTCCGACCGGCAGCGCACCGACGGGTGGACTGCAGGGCCGAAGGTCTCGCCCACCCGCGCCGCGGCGCGGGCCCGCTGACCGGGTGCACCAGCGCACCAGCATGTCGACCAGCGGTCGGGGGGCTACTCCCCTTCTCGGTCCGCCAGCCTAGCCGATGCCCCGGGGAAGGCTGCTCCGGGGAAGGCTGCGTGCGCCGCGGCGGTCGCGGCCCGCAGCACCTCCTTGACCGGCAGCTGCAGGGTGGCGGCCAGCGCGGCCACGTCGTCGAACTCGACGCTCACGTTGACCAGCCGGCCGGACGAGCGGGCCAGCTTGACCCCGATCCGGCCGCCGAGCACCGTCACACTGTCCTCGGTGCGGTCCAGCGCGACCTTGTCCACCGGCTGCCGGCGCAGCCCGATGGTCGAGGTGGCGGCGAACAGCACCTCCTGGACGGCGTCCACCGCGGCGGGCGGGCACAGCACCGACAGGGTGTGCGCCGGGCGGCCCTTCTTCATCAGGATCGGGGTCAGCCAGGCGTCCGAGGCGCCGGCGCCCAGCAGGTCGGTGAGCACACCCGGCCACACCCGGGGGTCCAGGTCGTCGACGTTGGCCGCCAGCAGCAGCGCTCCGGCCGGGCCGGCCGGTTCCCCCAGCACCAGGCGCAGCAGGTTGGGCAGCTCGGCGGGGTCCCGCCCGCCGGCGCCGCTGCCCACCCGCTGCACCCGCATCGGCGGCAGCGTCGTCCACTCGTCGACGCAAGCGGCCAGCAACGCCGCGCCGGTGGGCGTGCAGGTCTCCGCCGGCACCGGCCCGGCCAGCACCGGAACGCCGGCCAGCAGCTCGAGCACCGCCGGACCGGGCACCGGCACCACGCCGTGCGCGCCGCGGGCCGAGCCGCTGCCCAGGGCCACCGGTGAGGCGGTGAGCCGGTCCAGGGCGAGGTGGGCGAAGCCGGCGACGACCCCGACGACGTCGGCCAGGGCGTCGAGCGCGCCGACCTCGTGGAAGTGCACGTCCTCGGCGGGAACGCGGTGCACGCGCCCCTCCGCGACGGCCAGCCGCTGGAAGACCGCCAGCGCGCCGTCGCGGACCGCGGCCGGCAGCGGCGCGGCGGACAGCAGGGCCCGGACGTCGGCCCAGGTGCGGTGCACGTCGCTGGGCGGGGTGTGCACGTGCACCCGGGTGCCGCCGAGCCCGTGCCGGGTGACCGGCTCGGCGGTCAGCGTCACCGGCTCGACCGGGAGCGCGGCGACGGCAGCGGCGAGCACCTCCAGCGGCACTCCGGCGTCGACCAGCGCGCCGAGCAACATGTCCCCGCTCGCCCCGGCCGCCAGATCCAGCCACCCGATCGTCACCGGGTCATCATGCGCACATGGGGTGGTTCGACGAACCGGGCGCCTGGAGCCGGTACAACGCCGGCCAGGAGCAGCGCCCGCCGCGGCCGCTGGTGCAGGTGCTGCTCGAGCACGCGGGGGACGGCGCCGGCCGGCCGGCGCTGGACCTCGGCTTCGGCGCCGGGGTGGAGACCGCCCGGCTGCTGCGCCGGGGCTGGCGGGTGCTGGCCGTCGACGCCGACCCGGCGGCCGGGCCGTCCCTGCTCCGCCGGCTGCCGGCCGGGGACGCCGCCCGGCTCACCGTCCGCACGCAGGACTTCGCCGCGCTCGACCGGCTGCCCGAGCTGCACCTCGTGCACGCCGCCTGGTCGCTGCCCTACGCCGGCCGGCACCTGCCGCGGGTGTGGGAGGTGCTGATGGCCGCCCTGCTGCCGGGTGGCTGGCTGGCGTGCGACCTGTTCGGCGAGCGGGACACCACGGCGGACGCCGACGACATCGCGAAGCTCACCGATCGGGAGGTGGAGGAGCTGCTGCGCGGGGTGGACGTCGTCCACCGGGAGACCCTGGAGGTGGACGGGACGGCGTTCACCGGCCCGCAGCACTGGCACGTGCACTCGGTGGTGGCCCGTCGGCTGCCCCATGGGGACTGAACCGGCGTGCGGCGCCCGCGGGACGGTGGCTACCTCGCGGTGCGGCGGGCGATGCGGGCGGCGAAGACGCCGGCCGACCAGCCGTTGTCGATGTTGCTGACCACCACGCCCGGCGCAGCCGAATTCAGCATGGTCAGCAGCGCGCTGAACCCGCCGAACGCGTTGCCCTGACCGGTGGAGGTCGGCACGGCGACGATCGGCACGTCGGTCAGCCCGCTGATCACGCTGGCCAGGGCGGCGTCCAGACCCGCCACGACGACCAGGCAGTCGGCCTCGGTGAGCAGCGAGCGGTCGGTCAGCAGCGGCCGGATCCGGCTGCCGCCGACGTCGTCGACCCGGACGACCTCGGTGCCGGTGACCCGGGCGACGAAGGCGGCCTCGGCCGCGATCGGGGTGTCGCCGCTGCTGGCGCAGAGCACGCCCACCCGGCCCACCGGTTCCGGCAGCGGGCCGACGGCGGCGGACATCGCGGCGGCGTCCATCGTGGTGTACGCGTCGTGCTCGCTGGCCAGCGCGACCAGCGTGTCGGCGCCGGCCCGGACCACCACGGCGGGACGGTCGGGGAACTCCCGTCGGGCCGCACGCACCAGGGCCAGGACCTGCTCGGTGCTGCGCCCGGTGCCCCAGATGATGTCCGGCCCGAACGAGGCGGTCTCGTTCGGCACGGGAACGCCCGCCGGCGCCACGGGTACCGGCGTGCCTGCGGCTGCGGTGACCTGCCCGGTCGCGGAGCCGGTCACCGTGCTGGCGGGGGCCACCGGGGTTACCGGGGCTACCGGGGCCAGCGGCGGGATGGCGGCGGGGCCGACCGTCCGGCCGGCCGTGCGCGGCGGGCCGAAGAGCTCGTCCAGCGGGCTGCGGGGGCGCACCGGCTCGTCGGCCGGGGGCTCGACCAGCAGCGGGGCGAAGCCACCGGCGTCGTCGGCGGGGTCGTGCTCCGGCCGGTCGGCGGGGATCTCGTCCAGCGGGTGCGCGCTCACGGCAGCGACCCTAACCGCCGGCGCAGCCGTTCCCGGGACCTCGGCGGCGGTCGTGTCGGGGCTGCTCACCGCACCCTCCGGCATCGTGCCGTCGAGCGCCGTGCCATCCACGACGGTGCCCTCGACGGCGAGGGCGGGGCCGTCGCCGGCGCGGGTCTGGGTCACTCCGGACAGCCGCACGACGCGGTCCCGGCCGCCGCGCTTGGCCTCGTACAGCACCCCGTCGGCGGCGGCGAACAGCGTTCGCCGGTCGTCACCGCGGGCGGCCGAGGCGACGCCCACGCTGATCGTGACCGGGACCTCGACGTCCAGGGCCGACCAGTCGTGCGCGGCGATCGCGCGGCGGATGCGTTCCATCGCCCGCTCCGCCTGCTCGGCGGTGGTGTCCGGCAGCAGGATGACGAACTCGTCCCCGGCCCAGCGGCACACCTCGTCGGTGTCCCGGCAGCCATCGACGAGCAGCTGCCCGACCGCCCGCAGCACGGCATCGCCGCCGGGATGGCCGGCGGCGTCGTTGATCGACTTGAACCGGTCGATGTCGACGACCGCCAGCGCGGGCGCGCCGCAGCCGAGCAGGCCGTCCAGCCGGGCCTCGGCGTAGCGGCGGTTGGGGAGGTGGGTCAGCGGGTCCTCGTAGGCCTGCCGGCGCAGCTGCCCGGCGGCCCGCTCGGTCTCCAGCAGGCTCTTGCGCCGGCCGAACAGCTCCACCCAGCGGGTGCGCCGCTCGTCGACCCGGTCCAGCTCGTCGGCGAGGTAGGCCTGCAGGTACGGCAGCGCGCGGGCCGCGTCGTCCAGCTCGGCGTGCAGGGTGCACAGCTCCCGCAGCGCCGCCCGGCGCACCCGCGGCAGGCCGTTCTCGGTGGCCAGGGCCAGGGCGGTGGCCAGGTGGTCGTCGGCCGCCGGCCCGTCGCCGGCCCGGCGCCGCGCCCGGCCCCGCCCCCGCTCCGCGGCGGCGCGCCGGGCCCGGTCCTCCGGCGCGGGGGCCGCGGTCCCCCCCGACCGCAGCAGCGCGACCGCCGCGGGATGGTCCCCGAGCCCGACCAGCGCCCAGCCGTGCACCACCTGCGCGTCGAGCACGCCGGGATCACCGGCCGTCAGCCGGCCGAGCGCCCGGACGGCGAGGTCGCGGGCCCGCGCGAAGTGCGGCGCGGCGGCCTCGGGGCCGCCGTCCTCGAGCAGGCCCTCGCCGATCTCCGCGCAGAGCGCGGCGAGCTGGGTGGCGGCGTCGGCGGCGAGCGCGCGCGGACGGGGCCCGGACGCGCCCGCGGTGATCGCCAGCTCGGCAGCGGCCTCCGCGGCGTCCGCGGCGCGGCGCTGGTAGTCCAGGGCCAGCGGCATCAGCTCGAGGTCGGCCAGGACGCCGGCCAGCGAGCCGAGGGTGTGCACGAGCAGCGGGGTCGCCGGCAGGTTCGGGTCCAGCAGGCTCGCGGCCTCCACCGCCTCGTCCATGGCCGCGTCGACCCGGCGGGACAGCAGCTCGATCCGGGCGTGCCGGACCAGCCCCGCGGCGCGCTGCAGGTCGTCGTCCTGACCGTCGAAGGCCGCCCGGGCGGAGCGGACCAGCGCGATGGCCCGCGCGGCATGGCCGGCGGACTCGGCTCGGGCTCGGGCGTGGGCGTGGAGGTCGGCGTCGGAGTCGGACGCGCCGGCGTCGGGCCGGTCGCCGTGCAGCTCGGCGACGCCCTCGTGCAGGTCCAGCGCGCCGTCCTGCTCCGGGCCGCCCTCGGTCAGCGGCTCGCCGAGCAGCGAGTAGCCGGCCAGCCGCAACCGGCGTACCAGCAGCTCCGCCCGCAGCGTGTCGGCCCAGGCGCGGGCCAGCGAGGTCAGCGGCGCGCCGCCCAGCTCACCGACCGCGGTGGTGTGCGGCGGCAGGGAGCTGTCGATGTCGGACAGCAGCGCCTCGGCGGTGTCCAGTTGCCAGGTGGCCAGCGCCGAGCTCACCTGCTGGTGCAGGACCCCGGGTGGCACGAGCGCACTGTGCCTGGTTCGCGCCGCGGAGTCACGCACCGCGCCGGTGGCACGCCGGGCACGACCCGGGGTGCCGGTCGAGCTGCGCTGCCCGCGGGGGGTGCGCAGTGTCACGAAGTGCCCCTGCGGTCGCCCGCGCTCGGGCTCACGAGGCGACCTCGCCGTCGTCGAACGCCCAGCCCGGCGGTCGGGTTGCCCGGCTGCCCAGCACGTCGGCGACCAGCTGGTCGACCGACGCGTGCAGCGCGGGGGCAGGCCCGCGCGGCCGCGCCGCCGGCGGTCCGGTGGAGCCGGCCCGGACCCGGTTGCGCCCGCTGCGCTTGGCCGCGAACAGGTGCAGGTCGGCGGCGTCGAACAGCGTCCGCCACGACCCGGCCGTGCCGGGGGAGCCGGGGACGGCGGTCGCGACGCCGATGCTGACCGTCAACGGCCGGGACAGCTCCGCCGCGGCCCAGTCGTGGTCGGCGACGGCGGTCCGCAGCCGCTCCATGGCCACCACGGCCTGCGGCTCGGCGGTGGACGGCAGCAGCACCAGGAACTCGTCGCCGGCCCAGCGGTAGACCTCGTCGCCGTGCCGGCTGTGCCGCCGCAGCAGTTCCGCCACCCGGCGCAGGGCCACGTCGCCGTGCAGGTGGGAATGGGCGTCGTTGACCGCCTTGAAGCCGTCGACGTCGACCACGGCCAGCGACACCGGCCCGCGGTGGAAGTCCAGCTCGGCCAGCCGTCGCTCGGCGCTGCGCCGGTTGCCCAGCCCGGTGAGCGGGTCCTCCAGGGCGTGCCGGCGCAGCACCGCCGTCTGCCGCTGCGCGTCGTGCAACCGGCTGCGCCGCACGAACATCTCCGCCCACACCTCCTGGCCGCGCAGGTGCACCCGGGTGGTCTCGGCGCGGTAGGCATCCAGCCAGTGCAGCGCCTCGACGGTGCGGCCCGCCGCCGCCGTGGTCTGCCCGAGCTCGAGCAGGCACTGCCGGTAGCGACGGTGGTCCTCGACGGCGGCGAAGGCGCCGGCGGCGGCGACCAGCAACTCGGTGGCCTCTTCCTCGGCCGGCTGCCGGGCGGCGCCGGGGGCTTGCAGCCGGACCAGCAGCCGGGCGAGCACCAGGTCCGCGTAGCCCAGCAGCCACAGGCCGCCGTCGGCCGCCACCCGGCCGCGGACCCGGCGCAGCGGGGCCAGCGCGTCCTGCGGCCGGCCGGTGAGGCTCATCGCCCAGGCGGTGACGACGGCCAGCAGGTCCTCGTCCGGCTCCGGCGGCGTCCAGGACAGCTCCCGCGCAGCACTCGCGCAGGTCAACGCCGTCTGCGCGAGATCGCGCGACCGCCGCTCGTCCCCCCGGCGGTGCACCGTCTGGGCCAGCTCCGCGTGCTGCTGGGCGCACAGCCGCAGCAGCTGCCAGCGGTCGTCCAGGCCCGGCAGCGCCTGCGCCACCCGTGATCCGCGCAGCGCCTGGTCGGCGGCGAGCTCCTCCAGGTCCAGCAGGGTGAGGGCGAGCGACAGCCAGGAGTGCGCCTGGTGCAGCGCACGGGTGGGTTCCGCGCCGCCGAGCTGGTCGGCCAGCAGGCTGGCGTCCACGGCCAGGCGCAGAGCGGCGTCCAGCCGGTCCGCCCCCACCTCGACGTGGGCCAGGTAGGCCAGGGTCAACGCCCGCTCGGCCGTGGGCGGGCAGTGGTCCAGAGCGGCGCGCGCGGCGGTCACGGCGACCGCCGCGGCGTCCGGGTCGCCGTCCAGGAGCCGCGCCCGAGCGGTGAAGGCGCTGCCCCAGGCGTCCCAGTGCGGCCGACCGGTGCCGGAGAAGGAGCCCGCCACCCGGTCGAACTCGTCGGCGAAGCCACGGGCGTCCGGCACGCCGCTGGCGGCCAGCAGCTGCCAGCGGGCCGACTCGAGCGCCTGCTCGTCGACGGCGTCGGACCGCGGGGTCACGTGCTCCTCCAGTCAGCTGTCGGACTCCGCAACGGGTGCGGCGCCGGCCGGTGACGTGGCAGCTCCCCCCGCGCCGGGGTCATCGCCCGGAGCGGCCGCACTACCCTCGCCGGATGCCGAGTGACGCTTCGAGCACAGCACCGACGAGGTTCGCCTTCCTCGGCCCCGAGGGTACCTTCGCCGAGGCCGCGCTCGGCATGCTCGGGGCTTCCGCGCAGGGGTCCGGCCGGCCCGAGTCCAGCGTGGCCGCGGCGCTGGCCGGGGTGCGGGCGGGGGAGTACGACGCGGCATTGGTGCCGATGGAGAACTCGGTCGAGGGGTCGGTGCCGGCCACCATGGACGGCCTGGTCAGCGGTGATCCGCTGGTCATCACCCGCGAGGTGTTCCTGGACGTGGCGTTCGTGCTCGCCGTCCGGCCGGGGACGACGGCGGCCGGCATCCGCACCGTCGCCAGCCACCCGCACGCCCTCGCCCAGTGCCGCGGACGGATCGCCGCCCTGCTGCCGGACGCCGACGTGGTCGTCGCCGCCTCGACCGCGGACGCGGCCCGCCGGGTCGCCGCCGGGGAGTGGGACGCCGCCGTGTGCGCGCCGATCGCGGCCTCCCGCTACCGGCTCGACGCCCTGGACACCGATCTGGCCGACCACCCCGGCGCGGTGACCCGGTTCGTGCTCGCCGCCCGGCCCGGGCCGCTGCCCTCGCCCACCGGCGCGGACAAGACGACGGTCACCGTGGTGGTCCCCGACCGCACCGGAGCGCTGCTGGACCTGCTGGCCGAGTTCGCCGTCCGGGGCATCAGCCTGACCCGGATCGAGTCGCGCCCGACCCGGGAGCGGCTGGGCGTCTACTCCTTCTCCATCGACTGCGAGGGCCATGTGGCCGACCGCCGGGTGGGCGACGCGCTCGCTGCTCTGCACCGGCTGTGCGCCGAGGTCCGCTTCCTCGGCTCCTATCCGCGGGCCGACGCCCAACCGGCCAAGCCGGTGCCGGAGCGGGCGGGGGACGCGGCCTTCACCGAGGCGGAGGCCTGGCTGGCGCGGATCCGGGAGGGCTCGGCGGCATGACGGTACGACGCACCGCCACCCTCGACCGCCCGCCATCGTCACCCAGTGTCGCCTAAAGCAGACACAAAGCAACTCCTCGCGCCGGACCGGTTCGTCACGTCGTGGAATCGGCACGGATCGGCGTGTCGCTGCGCCGTGCCAGCCGCGTGATCTGCTAACGGCGGCCCCTGCCGTTGTGCGATTCGCTGTCGCCCGCCGGCGCTCCGCGGTCGCCATGACTGCCGACCGGACGCAAGGGCCTCAGAGGTAGAGGCCGGTGGACTCCTCGATCCGCTCGGCCGCCACGGCGTGCACGTCGCGCTCGCGCAGGATGATCAGGTCCTCGCCGTGGACCTCGACCTCGTGCTGGTCCTCCGGGGAGAACAGCACCCGGTCGCCGACCTTGATCTGCCGCACGTTGGGGCCCACGGCGCGGGCCTCGCCCCACACCAGCCGCTTGGCGACCGAGGCGGTGGCGGGGATGAGGATGCCGCCGCTGGAACGCCGGTCGCCGTCCTCCTTGCGCAGCGACACCAGCAGCCGGTCGTGCAGCATCTTGATCGGCAGCCCGCCGGCGGTGTCGTCGTCCCTAGGCACGTCGGTTCACGCTACCCGCCTCGTCTCCCGGAACTTGAGCCCGAAAAAGTCCCGGGAACGTGCCGGAGCGGCCCGATCACCCCCAGCCGAGGGCGTGCAGGCGGTCCTCGTCGATGCCGAAGTGGTGCGCGATCTCGTGGACGACGGTCACCGTGACCTCCTCGACCACCTCGTCCTCGTCCTCGCACATCTCGCAGATCGCCACCCGGTAGATCATGATCCGGTCGGGCAGCGCACCGCCGTAGTCCCAGCCGCGCTCGGTCAGCGCGAACCCCTCGTAGAGCCCGAGCAGGTCCGGTTCGTCGGGGTTGCGGTCCTCGACCAGGACGACGACGTTGTCCAGCAGGGCCATCAGCTCGGCCGGCACCTCGTCGAGGGCGTCGGCGACCAGCTCCTCGAACCGCGCCGCCGGGAGCGGCCTCACCAGCTCGTCGGCAGCGGCCGGCCCTCGTCGTAGCCGGCCGCGCTCTGCACACCCAGGACGGCGCGCTGGTGCAGCTCGTCGACGGTCCGGGCGCCGGCGTAGGTGCACGAGGAGCGCACGCCGGCCACGATCTGGTCGATGAGGTCCTCGACGCCGGGGCGGGCCGGGTCCAGGTACATCCGCGAGGAGCTGATGCCCTCCTCGAACAGCCCGGCGCGGGCCCGTTCGAAACTGCTCTGGGACGACGTCCGGGCCTTCACCGCGCGGGCCGAGGCCATCCCGAAGCTCTCCTTGTAGAGCCGGCCCGTGCCGTCGTCGTGGATGTCGCCGGCGCTCTCGTAGGTGCCGGCGAACCACGACCCGACCATCACGTTGGCCGCCCCCGCGGCCAGCGCCAGTGCCACGTCGCGGGGATGCCGCACACCGCCGTCGGCCCACACGTGCCGGCCCAGCTCCCGGGCCGCCGCGGCGCACTCCTCCACCGCGGAGAACTGCGGCCGCCCGACCCCGGTCATCATCCGGGTGGTGCACATGGCGCCGGGGCCGACACCGACCTTGACCACGTCGGCACCGGCCTCCACCAGGTCCCGGGTGCCCTCGGCGGTGACCACGTTGCCGGCCACGATGGGAGCCCGGCCCGCGACCGACCGGGCGGCCCGGACCGCTTCGATGGCCTTCTCCTGATGGCCGTGCGCGGTGTCGACGACCAGCACGTCCACTCCCGACGCCAGCAGCGCCGCGGCCTTGCCGGCGACGTCGCCGTTGATGCCGACGGCGGCGGCGGTGAGCAGCCGGCCCGCGGCGTCGACCGCCGGCGCGTACAGCGCCGAGCGCAGCGCGCCCTTGCGGGTGATCACCCCGACCAGCTGGTCGCCCGCCACGACCGGGGCGGCGTTCACCCGCTCGTCGGTCAGCACGTCGAACACCTTGGGCAGGTCGGTGCCGGCCGGGATGGTCAGCGGGTCGGTGGTCATCACCTCCGACAGCTGGGTGAACCGGTCGACCCCCTGGCAGGCCCCGTCGGTGACCAGGCCGAGCGGACGGGCGCCCGGCCCGTCGACCACCACGACGATCCCGTGCGCGCGCTTGCCCATCAGCGACAGCGCCTCGCCGACCGTGGAGCCCGGGCCCAGCGTGATCGCCGTGTCGTAGACCGGGTGCCGCTCCTTCAGCCAGGTCACCACCTCGCCGACCACGTCGATCGGGATGTCCTGCGGCAGGACGGCGAGGCCGCCGCGGCGGGCGACCGTCTCGGCCATCCGCCGTCCGGAGATCGCGGTCATGTTGGCGACCACGACGGGGATCGTCGTCCCCACGCCGTCCGGTGTGGTCAGGTCGACCTCCAGCCGGGACCCGACCGCCGAGCGGGCCGGCACCATGAACACATCGGCGTAGGTCAGGTCGGTGGCGGGGCGGTCGCCGAGGACGCGCATGGAGCCATTGTCCCCGACGCGGTTCGCCCGGGAACAGAACGTCAAGCAGGTTGACGGATGCGCCGTCCCGCGGGCACACTGGTCCCAGGCCGTCAACTACATTGACAAAGGAGCCGTCATGCCCGTCCTCCCCGCACCCGGAGCGCCCACGCACGAGCTGGGCGGCGCCCGGTTCACCTCGCTCGCCACGCCCAGCCGGGGGTCCACGGACACCAGCGTCTGGTCGGTGGAGCTCGCGGCCGGAACGCCGGGGGCGTCGCACCGGCTGACCCGGGAAGAGGTCTTCGTCGTGCTCGACGGATGCGCCGAGGTCCTGCTCGACGGGGAGCGGTCCACCGCCGGCCCCGGCGACGCGATCGTGGTGCCCCCGGGCGTTCCGTTCGCCCTCGCCGCGGTCGGCGAGGCGCCGCTGCGTGCGGTGTGCTGCCTGCCCGTCGGCGGCCAGGCGCAGCTGCCGGACGGCGCGCCGTTCACCCCGCCGTGGGCCCGGTGAGCGAGCCGTCGGTTCCGCTGGCCAGGCTCTTCGCCATCGGCTACCGGTCGCTGGTCGACGGCCTGCACGAGGAACTGCCCCGGCGCGGGTGGCCCGACGTCCGCCCCGCGTTCGGGTTCGTCCTGCTCGCCCTGCGGGACTCCCCGGCGTCCCTGCGCGACCTCCCGGGGATGCTCGGGACCAGCAAGCAGGCGGTGTCCAAGCTGGTGGAGGCGATGGTGGCCGCCGGCTACGTCGAGCGCGACGCCGATCCCGACGACGCCCGGGCCAAGCGGGTGCAGCTGTCCGACCGCGGCCGGCAGCTGCTGGCCGCGGTCGAGGAGGTCTACGCGGAGCTGGAGCGGAACTGGGCGGCGGCGCTCGGCGAGGAACGGCTGCAGGCACTCCGCGCGGACCTCGTCTCCGTGCTGAGCGCGACCTCCGGCGGCCGGCTGCCCGCGGTGCGCGCCGTCGGCTGATCGCCGGTGCCGACCGGGTGCGCTCCCGCAGCCACCTACGATCGGGGGGTGATCGACCTGCGACTCCTCCGCGAGCACCCCGAGACCGTCCGCGCCAGCCAGCGTGCCCGGGGTGCCGACGAGTCCCTGGTCGACGCGCTGCTGGCCGCCGACGCCGACCGGCGCGCGGCGGTCAAGGCCGCCGACGACCTGCGGGGCGAGCAGAAGGCCGCCTCCCAGGCCGTCCGCGGCGCCTCGAAGGAGGAGCGACCCGGCGTCCTGGAACGGGCCAGGGCACTGGCCGCCGAGGTGAAAGAGGCCGAGGAGGCCGAGCGGGCCGCCGACGCCGCCCTGCGGGCGCTGCACCTGCGCATCCCCAACGTCGTGCACCCGGACGTGCCGCCCGGCGGTGAGGACGACGCGGTGCCGCTGCGCACCGTCGGCGAGGTGCCGGTCTACGACTTCCCGGTCCGCGACCACCTGGAGATCGGCGAGGCGCTCGGCGCCATCGACATGGAGCGCGGGGCCAAGGTCTCCGGCGCCCGCTTCTACTTCCTCACCGGCCCCGGAGCGCTGCTGGAGTTCGCGCTGGCGCAGCTGGCGGTCACCCGCGCCGTCGCCGCCGGCTTCACCCCGGTGGTGGCCCCGGCGCTGGTGCGGCCGGAGGCGATGGAGGGCACCGGTTTCCTCGGCGAGCACGACGAGGAGGTCTACCGGATCGAGCGCGACGACCTGTACCTGGTGGGCACGTCGGAGGTCGCGCTGGCCGGCATGCACGCCGACGAGGTGCTCGACCTGTCCGCCGGGCCGCGGCGCTACGCCGGCTGGTCCTCCTGCTTCCGCCGCGAGGCCGGCTCCTACGGCAAGGACACCCGCGGCATCATCCGGGTGCACTGGTTCGACAAGGTCGAGATGTTCAGCTTCTGCGCGCCCGAGGAGGCCGCCGCCGAGCACCGCCGGCTGCTGCAGTGGGAGGAGGAGTTCCTGCAGGCGCTCGAGCTGCCCTACCGGGTGGTCGACATCGCCGCCGGCGACCTGGGCACCAGTGCCGCGCGCAAGTTCGACATCGAGGCGTGGTTCCCCAGCCAGGGCACCTACCGGGAGCTCACCAGCACCTCCGACTGCACCACCTTCCAGGCCCGCCGGCTGGCGATCCGCCACCGGGACGCCGACGGCCGGCCGCAGGTGGCGGCGACCCTCAACGGCACGCTGTGCGCCATCGCCCGCACCATCGCCTGCCTGCTGGAGGTGCACCAGCGGGCCGACGGCGCGGTGCACGTGCCGGCGGCGCTGCGGCCGTGGCTGGGCGGTCACGAGCTGCTGACCCCCGGGATGGCGCTGGCGCCGGTCGCCGGCGCGGCGCTGCCCGCATGACCGCACACCTCCCCGCCCGCGCGGCGAACGCGCTGACGGCGCCGGCGGTGGTGTCCGGCTCCGAGGACGTCGTCGACCTCGCGGACCTCCCCGCCCGGCTGGGCGGCTGGCGTCCCCGGCTGGTGGCCAGCGACCTGGACGGGACGCTGCTCACCTCCGCCGGCGAGGTCAGCCCGCGCACCCGCGCGGCGCTGGACGCCTGCTGGGCCGCCGGCATCCCGGTCGTCGGGGTGACCGGTCGTGGCCCGCGGCTGCTGGAGAGCGTGCGCGGCGCACTGGCCGGGCAAGGGATCGCGGTGCTGGCCCAGGGCGGCTACGTCGTCCGCTTCGGCGGGCCCGGCGGCCGCGACGAGGTGCTGCGCACCGTCGGGATGTCCCGGGCGGACGCCACCGCGGTCATCGGCGCCATCGAGGACGTCGCCGGCGAGCTGATCGTCGCGGTCGAGGACGCCGCGGAGCAGGCCGAGGCGCTCAAGCCGCTGCGGGTGCAGCACGGCTTCGACTGGCCGTATCCCGAGCCCGCCCACCTGCTGCCCCGGCACGAGGTGCTGCCGGTCGGGTCGGTGCTGAAGGTGTTCCTGCGGGCCTCCTCCCTGGGCCAGGACGAGCTGCTCGCCCGGGCCCGGCAGGTGGCGGACCCGTCGGTCGCCGAGGTCACCCACGCCGGGCTGGGCTTCATCGAGGTGCTGCCGCCGGGGGTCACCAAGGCCACC
>JAICZD010000235.1 GCA_025933855.1 Modestobacter sp.
CGGTGCACCGGGTGTTCGACTCCCCGCGCGACGCGATCCTGTGGGACACCGGGCACCAGTCCTACGTGCACAAGCTGCTCACCGGCCGGCACGACGCCTTTCCCACCCTCCGCCAGGCCGGCGGGCTGTCGGGGTACCCGAGCCGCGCGGAGAGCCCGCACGACCTGGTGGAGAACTCGCACGCCTCGACCGCGCTGTCCTACGCCGATGGGCTGGCCAAGGCGTTCGCGCTGCGCGGGGAGGACGACCGGTACGTGGTCGCCGTGGTCGGCGACGGCGCGCTGACCGGCGGGATGGGCTGGGAGGCGCTGAACAACCTGGGTGCGGCGGCCGGGCGCCCGGTGGTCGTCGTCCTCAACGACAACGGCCGGTCCTACGCCCCCACCGTCGGCGGCCTCGGTGCCCACCTGGCCGGACTCCGCGCGGGTGCGGCGGGCTCCCGGCCGGCGCTGTTCGCGCAGCTGGGGCTGGACTACCTCGGCCCGGTCGACGGGCACGACATCGCCGCCGTCGAGGCGGCGCTGCGCGCGGCGCGGGCCCGGCGGACGCCGACCGTGGTCCACTGCGTGACCCGCAAGGGCGCCGGTCACCGGCCGGCCGAGGAGCACGAGCTCGATCGCATGCACACGGTCAGCCCGGCGACCGGTCCCGTGGCGGCACCCGCTCGCCCCTCCTGGACCGAGGTGGTCGGGGCCGAGCTCCAGCTCCTCGCCGCGCGGAACAACCGGGTGGTGGCGGTGACCGCGGCCATGCTCGAGCCCACCGGGCTGCTGCCGCTGGCCGGGTGGGCACCGGGCCGGGTGCACGACGTGGGCATCGCCGAGCAGCACGCCGTGACCTCCGCCGCGGGGCTGGCGATGGGCGGGCTGCACCCGGTGGTGGCCGTGTACGCGACCTTCCTCAACCGGGCGTTCGACCAGGTGCTCATGGATGTCGCCCTGCACCGGCTGCCGGTCACCTTCGTGCTGGACCGGGCCGGGGTGACCGGCCCCGACGGTCCCAGCCACCACGGCATGTGGGACCTCTCGCTGCTCGGGTCCGTCCCGGGCATGCGGGTGGCCGCCCCCCGCGATGCCCGGACGGCCCGCGCGCTGCTCGCCGACGCGGTGGCCGACGACGACGGCCCCACCGCGGTCCGGTTCCCCCGGGGACGCGTGGCCGCCGACCTGCCCGCCCTCGACCGGCTGGGCACGGCCGACCTGCTGCACCGCCCGGCGGCGGCCGGCCAGGTCCTGCTGGTCGCGGTGGGCGCCCTGGCCGGCCCGGCGGTGGCGGCCGCCGAGCAGCTCACCGCGCTGGGGGTGCCCACGACGGTGGCCGACCCGGGCTGGCTCCTCCCGGTCGACCCGGCGCTGGCCGAGGCCGCCGGCCGGTACCGGCTGGTGGTGACCGTGGAGGACAACGGGCTCGCCGGTGGCTACGGCGACGCCTTCTGCCGGGCCGCCCGGGACGCCCGGGTGCGCGCGGAGATCATCTCCCTCGGGCTGCCGCAGCGCTTCCTGACCCACGGCGAACGGGCGGACCTGCTGGCGGCGGCCGGGCTGGACTGCGCAGGGATCGTGCGCCGGGTGCGGACCGAGCTGGACGAGCGCCCGCGCTTGCGGGTCGCCTCCGACCCGCGTTGATCATCGGCAGCCGGCCGGCCGCACCGGCGTGCCGCGCGACCACCCGCCGATGATCGACGCCGGGGAGCGTCAGGACAGTCGCCGGGCCAGCGCGCGGTAGGGGCCCGGCAGCGCCGCCGACAGCCAGGCGGGCACGGCCAGCCACCGCGGCACGATCGTCCGCTGCCGGCCGGACTCCAGGGCGGCGACCACCGCCCGCGCGACGCGCTCGGGCCGCACGGGCCGGGGGAACCGCCGGTCGTACGGAGCACCGCGGCGGTCGAGGAACCCGGTGTCGACGACCCCGGGCAGGACGGTCGAGACGCCGATGCCCTCGCCGCGCAACTCCTCCCGGAGGACGACGGCGAAGCACTCCACGGCGGCCTTGGTCGCCGAGTAGACGCTCTCCCCCGGCACGCCGACCGCGCCGGCGATGGAGGTGATGAAGACGATCCCGCGGCGGTGGTGGTCGCCGGACTGCTCGGCGAAGGCGCCCGCCGCCGCCCGGGCCAGCAGGAGCGTGCCGCGCACGTTCAGGTCGACCAGCGCCGACACCTGCTCGTCGGTCATGTCGACGACGGCACCGGCGTGGCCGATCCCGGCGTTGGCCACGACGCCGTCCAGCCGGCCGTGCATCTCGCGGGCCCGGCGCACCACGCCGGTGGCCGCACCGGGCTCGGCGAGGTCGGCCGGCAGCGGCGTCGCGCCGGTGCGGCCGGCGAGCTCGCGCAGGGCGGCCTCGTCGCGCGCGACCGCCACGACCCGCGCCCCGCGTTCGGCCAGGAGCTCCGCCGTCGCCCGGCCGATGCCCCGGCTGGCCCCGGTGACCAGGACCACCGATCCCGCGATCATGGCGCCGGGACCACTCCGGCGGGCCGGTCGGTGGTCACGGCGCCATGATCGCGGTGTCGACCAGGTTGGCGTGCACCTCGCGGGTCGCCGTGGAGTGGTTCATGGTGATGAAGTGGATGCCGGGCACGCCCTCGGCCAGCAGCCGGCGGCACAGCTCGGTGGCCACCTCCACCCCGAGCTCCCGGACGGCGCGCTTGTCCTCGGGGCGGTCGCCGTCCAGCGCGGCGAAGCGGTCGGCCAGCTCGGCCGGGAACGCCTGGCCGGACAGCTGCACGATCCGGGTGATCTGCCGGGCGCTGGTCACCGGCATGACCCCGGCGATCACCGGGACGTCGCAGCCCCGGCCGGACACCCGGTCGCGCAGCCGCAGGTAGTCCTCCACCCGGAAGAACATCTGGGTGATCGCGAAGTCGGCGCCGGCCCGGCACTTGGCCACGAACATCGCGGTGTCGGTCTCGAAGTCCGGCGACCGCGGATGCCGCTCCGGAAAGGCCGCCACACCCACCGAGAAGTCGCCGATCGACTTGATCAGCTCGACCAGCTCGGCGGCGTGGCGCAGCCCCTGCGGATGGGCGACCCACTCCCCCTGCGGGTCGCCGCCCGGCGGGTCGCCGCGCAGCGCGAGCAGGTTGCGCACCCCGGCCGCGGCGAGCCGGCTGACCACGTGCCGGAGCTCGGCGACGCTGTGGTCCACCGCGGTCAGGTGGGCCAGCGGCAACATGGTGGTGTCGGTGGCGATCCGCTCGGTCACCGAGATCGTGCCCTCCCGGGTCGACCCGCCGGCACCGTAGGTGACCGAGACGAACGAGGGCCGCAATTGCTCCAGCCGGCGCAGCGCGGTCCACAGCTGGGCCTCGGCCGCCTCGTCCCTGGGTGGGAAGAACTCGAAGGACCACGTCGGCCGCTGGGTCTCGAGCAGCTGCCGCACGGTGCCTGTCACGGCTGCTGAGCCTACGGGCGCCCGGTGAGCCCGCGTTCGCGCACCGGACCGCAGCCGGCGGCTGCATCCGCCGGCGCCCCCGCGGGGGAAGCAGAGCCGAACAGCGACGAAGGGAACCGATCATGAGCTTGCTGTCGGCACCTGCCCGGCTGGACGGGCCGCCTTCCACCGGGTTGCGTGATACTGGTCCGGTGACCGCCGGGACGCAGCACCGTGAGTCCGCCTCCCGTCCGCCGGTCTCCCCGGCCGCCGCCGCCGACCTCGACCGGGTCCGCTCGGCGGTCTCCGACACGCTGACCGGTTTCCTCGACGTGCAGCGCCGCACGCTGGCCGCCATCGATCCGTCGCTGACCCCGGTCGTCGACGAGGTGTGCGCGCTGGCCGACGGTGGCAAGCGGCTGCGCCCGCTGTTCGCCTACTGGGGGTGGCGCGGGCTCGCACCCGACGCTCCCGGCCCGGCCGAGGACGACGCCGCGGTGCTCCGCGCGGTGGCCGCCCTGGAGCTGTTCCACGCCAGCGCCCTGGTGCACGACGACGTCATGGACGGCGCGCTCACCCGCCGCGGCCGGCCCTCCACCCACATCGGCTTCGCCACCCAGCACGGCGACGGCGAGCTGGCCGGGGACGGCGACTCCTTCGGGATCGGGGCGGCGATCCTGGTCGGCGACCTGGCCCTGGTCTGGTCCGACGAGCTGCTGCGCGTCTCGGGCATCGGCGCGGCGGCACTCGGCCGGGCCCGCGAGGTCTGGGACACCATGCGCACGGAGGTGACCGCCGGGCAGTACCTGGACCTGCTGCGGGCCGCCGGCGGGCTGCCGGGGCCGCACGGCGCGCTCACGGTCGCCCGCTACAAGAGCGCCGGCTACACCGTCCAGCGCCCGCTCCAGCTCGGCGCCGCGCTGGCCGGCGCCGGGCCGTGGGCGGCGGACGTCTACTCCGCCATCGGCCTGCCGCTGGGCGAGGCCTTCCAGCTGCGGGACGACGTGCTCGGCGTGTTCGGCGACCCGGCCGTGACCGGCAAGTCCGCCGACGACGACCTGCGGGAGGGCAAGCAGACCCTGCTCATCGCCCTCACCGAGGAGCGGGCCGACGCGGCCGGCCGCCGGCTGCTCGCCGGCAGCCTGGGCGACCCCGCGGCCGGCGAGGACCAGCTGCAGGCGCTGCGCCACCTGATCGAGAGCACCGGCGCCCGCGCCCGGGTCGAGGAGCGCATCGCCGAGCGGACCGCGCTGGCGCGCACGGCGATCGCCGGGGCCCCGATCGCCGCGGCCGCCCGGGCGGCCCTGGATGCGCTGGCCGTCGCGGCGACCTGCCGCGCGGCGTGACGACCGCCTGCATCCGGCGGTGAGAGGGCACCTGCGCACCGTCCCCGGGCGCACCGACC
>JAICZD010000290.1 GCA_025933855.1 Modestobacter sp.
CGGTCGCGGCGGCCAGGCCCAGCCGGGCGGCGAGGGCGCCCGCCGCCGCGACCGCCAGCCGCCGGCGCGCGGACCGGAGTCGGACGCCGGTCACGACACCGGCGGCGGAACGGGTTGGGTGTTCTTCCCGGTGCCGTAGGCGCCGGAATCACCGCGGCCCTCGGCGGCCAGGGCCAGCACGGTGCTCACCCGGCCGGCAGCGGTGTCGACGTTGTCCACCGTGGAGATGCTGGAGGGGGCCGTCGAGTCGGCCCGGACGGCGGCCACCAGGCCGCCGTCGGCCAGCGACTCCACGTCCCCGGCCACGACCACCCCGGAGCCGTGCTCGTCCAGAGCGGTGACCAGTTGGAGCAGGGCCGCGTTGCGGTCGGCCGCATCCGGCTCGGTGGAGGCCCCGGAGGTCAGGACGACGGCGAAGTCGGCCGGGCTCACCGAGGAGGTGTCGCTGCTGAGGACGTCGAGCTGCTCGAGGCCGGCGAGCACCGAGGAGGTCGCGGACTGGCTCGGCGCCGTTCCGGTCCCGGTGCCGGTCCCGGTGCCGGTGCCCCCGGTCCCGCCGTCCCCGGTTCCGCTGCTGGCGGTCCCGGGCAGCATCAGGACCTGGCCGAGCACCGCGGCGACCAGTTCCCCGGTGTCGTCGGTCTCGGGCAGGGTGAGACCCGGCGGCATGCCGGGGCCGGTCAGGTAGGTCTGCAGCCCGGACGCGGACTGCGGGTCGCTGTACGCGGCGGTCAGCCGGACACTGCCGGTGACGGTCGCCCCGGCGGTCCCCAGCAGCGCGGTGACCCCCTCGACGACGTCGGCGGGCACGTCGCCGCTGCCGATGACCAGCACCACCTTGCGGCCGGTCAGGGTGCCCGCGACCAGGGTCGGCCCGACGGCCTCGTCGAAGCCCCCGGCGGCGTCCAGCTGGCTCTGCAGCTGCTGCGTCTGGGTCTCCAGCGCACGCTTGTCCGCCTGCAGGCCGCTCACCTGGCTCTGCAGGTTCGTCGTCAGCGGCCCGTTGAGCTGGGTGGTGCCGATGACGATGCCCAGTGCCACCGCCAGGAAGACCGCGATCAGCGAGACGAGGTGGTAGCGGAAGTCGATCACGCGAAGAGGTTCTCCAGCCAGAACACGAAGCTGTCCCATTGGTCGACGAGCAGGTCGAAGTAGATGCGCCCGGCGGTGGACACCGCGAGCGCCGCGGCGATGGCCGCGAGCGCGGCGAGCACCAGCAGGACCAGCACCAGGGTGGAGATCCGGCTGCGGTACAGCCGGCTGACCCCCTTGGCGTCGACGAGCTTGCCACCCAGCCGCAGCCGGGTCAGGAAGGTGGAGGCCATCCCTCCGCGACCCTTGTCGAGGAACTCCACCAGGGTGGCGTGCGTGCCGACCGCCACGATCAACGTGGCGCCCTTCTCGTCGGCCAGCAGCATGGCGATGTCCTCGCTGGTGGCCGCGGCCGGAAAGGTGATGGCGTCCACGCCGAGGTCCTGCACCCGCTGCAGCCCCGGGGCCCGGCCGTCGGGATAGGCGTGCACGACCACCTCGGCGCCGCACCGCAGGACGTCGTCGCTGACCGAGTCCATGTCACCGATGATCATGTCCGGCTGGTAGCCGGCCTCCTTGAGGGCGTCCGCGCCGCCGTCCACCCCGATGAGCACCGGGCGGTAGTCGCGGATGTAGGGCCGCAGCGCCTGCAGGTCCTCCTTGTAGTCGTACCCACGGACGACGACCAGCACGTGCCGGCCCTCGATGGCGGTCGCGACGTCCGGAACGCCGACCCCGTCGAGCAGCAGGGCGCGCTCGCGCTTCATGTACTCCATGGTGTTGGTGGCGAAGGCCTCCAACTGGGTCGACAGCCCGGCGCGGGCCTCGGTCATGGCCGTGGCGACGGACTCCTCGTCCTGCCGGACCCCCTCTGCGACGACCTGGTCTCCGACGAAGAGCTGGTTGCCCTCCACCCGGCCGGGGACGCCTTCCTTCAGCTGGGCCAGCACGTCCTTGCCGACCCCGTCGACCAGGGGGATGCCGGCCTCCACCAGGATGCCGGGACCCAGGTTGGGGTACCGCCCGGAGATGCTGGCCGCGGCGTTGACCACGGCCCCGACCTTGCCGGCGACCAGGGAGTCGGCGCTGACCCGGTCGATGTCGACGTGGTCGATCACGGCGATGTCGCCCGGACGCAGCCGCTTGGTGAGGTTCTTCGTCCGGCGGTCCACTCGGACGGTGCCGGTCACCCCGGGTTCCGTCTCGGACGCTTTCCCGCGCCGCATGGTGCCGATGCGCATGGCCTCGATGCTCCCATGCGGCGCTGTGCCCACCGTCCACGACGCGCACCGGCGACGGATCACACACGCACGGTGAACGACACCAGAAGACCGGCGACACGCCGGACGCGCCGTCGACCGCCGCGTCCGGGAGGGAGACCGGTCCGTCACTAGCGTTGCTGCTGTGACTGCAGGGGCCGCCGCACACCGGCGTACAGCGACTGTCGTGGACAACGTGGTGGCGGACTGCCCGGCCGAGGACCTGGTGGACTCAGGCGCCCCGCCGGCCGCGGAGCCGGACCGGACCGACATCTGTCGGCGGCCGCCCGCGGATGCCGACGGGGCGGCGAACCGCCAGGCCGAGTGCCCACCAGCGAGCCCCGGCGGGGACGCCGCGGCCGAGGAAGAGGCCGAGGTCACGGCCCAGGTCGTCGAGTTCGCGGTCCGCGCGACCGCCCCGCCGGTGGACGCCGGGATCATCCGCCCGTCCGCCGACGACCACGGTTCCAGCGACGGCAGTCCCAGCGACGGCGGTTCCGGCGACGGCGGTTCCGGCGATCGCCGTTCCGGCGACGGCGCCACCGACCCCGCGGCCGGGCCCGACGCCGGCACGCCGATCGGCAACCCGCCGGCAGAACCCGGGCTCGCCGTCGCACCGACGGTGACCGAAGCGCGGCCCGACCCGACGGACCGGCCCGCGCCCGCCGCCGACGCCGGTCCGGTCGCCGCAACCATCGAAGGACCGGATCACGACGACGACACCCAGCCAGCGGGTC
>JAICZD010000289.1 GCA_025933855.1 Modestobacter sp.
ACGGCGGCGAGGTGGGCGTCACGACCGGCCGCGATCGGCGCTGCGGCTGGTTCGACGCGGTCGTGGCCCGGTACGCCAGCCGGGTCAACGGCATCACCGACTTCTTCCTGACCAAGCTCGACGTGCTGTCCGGGCTGGAGACCGTGCCGATCTGCGTGGCCTACGACGTCGACGGGGTCCGGCACGAGGAGATGCCGATGACCCAGACCGAGTTCCACCACGCGCGGCCGGTCTACGAGGAGCTGCCCGGCTGGTTCGAGGACATCAGCGCCTGCCGGCGGTTCGACGAGCTGCCGGCCAACGCGCAGGCCTACGTCCGCCGGCTGGAGGAGCTGGCCGGCGCCCGGATCAGCGTCATCGGCGTCGGCCCGGGCCGGGACGAGAACGTGGTGCTGCACGACCTGATCGACTGACCGGAGTCGTTCGGCAACGGAAACCGTCACCGCGCGACTCCGCTACGCGCGGGGTCGGCCCGGTCCGAGGGCGGCGGACAGCTCCTCGCGCGCCCGGACGGCGGTCTCGGGAAAGTCGGTGATCAGGCCGTCCACCCCGAGCGCGAACAGCAGCCGGGCCTCGGTCTGCAGGTCTCCCAGCCCGGCCGGGTCCTGGCCGGAGCGCAGGTGCAGCGGCAGGAAGGCGTTCTCCGCCCGCAGGGTCCACACGCTGACCGTGAGCCCGGCTCGGTGGGCCTGCCCCACGAGGTCGGACACGCTCACCAGCGACTCGTCCGCCGCCCGCACCAGGATCCGGCGCTTGCCCGGCCCGATGCCGTCCGCGTAGGTCGAGATCGCCCGCAGCCCCGCCGGGGTGGCCAGCTCGTCGTGGTAGGGCAGGTCGCTGATCAGCTGGACCAGCGACGGCCCGCGGGAGCCCAGGCCGTCCCGCAGCGCGCGGAGCGCGGCGGTGTCGAAGGTCTGCAGGACCACCGGGCCGTCGTGCCCCGAGGCGTCCATCCGGCGCAGCTCGGCATGCACGAGTTCGACCATCGGCAGGCCCTGGCTGGCCCACCAGCTCGGGTACTTCAGTTCCGCCTGCACCCGGATGGGGCGCGCGCGGGTGGAACGCCGGCGGGCCAACGCCACCACCTCGGCCAGGGTGAGGATGCCGAACCGACCGTCGTAGGCGGTGTTCAGTGGACGCATGGTGGGCATCCGCTCGACCGCACGGAGCGTGCGCAGCTCGGCAAGGGTGAAGTCCTCGGTGAACCAGCCGGTGACCTCCCTGCCGTCGACCTCCTGGGTGCGCCGGCGGCCGGCGAACTCGGGATGGTCGGTCACGTCGGTGCTCAGCGACAGCTCGTTCTCGTGCCGGGCCACCAGCACGCCGTCACGGGTGAGGACGACATCGGGTTCGATCCGGTCGGCGCCCAGGTCGATCGCCAGGTCGTAGCTGACCGCGGTGTGCTCCGGGCGGTAACCCGGTGCGCCCCGGTGGCCGATCACCACATGCTCTTGTTGGGAAGGATTGGGCATTCGCACGGCCTGGAGGCCGGTTTGATGCATGGGTCCAAGTCCAACTCAGGTTGGTTGCCGACGAGCGAACGCGCGCCGACGGAATGCCGAACAATGCAGGAGACAACCGTCTCACCAGCCCGCCATCATGCCACCCGTGCCAGAAGTCACACGGTTGAGCCAGCGCGTCGGTCACGGTGAGAACGCAGCCCCGGACGGCGAGGTGGCCCGGGTCGCCCGGGTCGACCGCGGCCGGCTCACCGTGCTGACCGCCGAGGGGGAGCGCCGGGTGCGTCCGGCGGCCGGCCTGCACGACGCCTCGGGTCTGGCCGGGCCGGCCGTGGGCGACTGGGTCGCGTTGCACGGCGACGTGGCCGTCGCCGTCCTGCCGCGCCGGACCGCCTTCGTGCGCGCTGCCGCCGGCCGCGGGTCCGCCGCCCAGGTCGTGGCCGCCAACGTCGACGTCGTCCTGGTCGTCGACAGCCTGCTCGGGGAGGCCCGGCTGCGGCGGGTGGAGCGGTACCTGGCCGTCGCCTGGGCCAGCGGGGCCACGCCCGCCGTCGTCCTGACCAAGGCCGACCTCTGCCCGGACGTGCCCGCCGCCGTCGCCCGGGTCGCCGAGGACGCGATCGGCGTGGAGGTGCTCGCGGTCAGCGCCGTCACCGGCGCCGGGCTGGAGGCTCTCGGTGCGCTGCTGCCACCCGGGGTCACCGGCGCCATGGTCGGGCCGTCCGGAGTGGGCAAGTCCAGCCTCGCCAACGCCCTGGCCGGCCGGCCCGTGGCGGCGACCGCGGAGATCCGCGGTGACGGGCGCGGCCGGCACACCACGACGGCCCGCCAGCTGCACCTGCTGCCCAGCGGCGCGCTGCTGGTCGACAGCCCCGGCATGCGGGAGCTCGGAATGGCGGCCGGCGACGGCCTGGACACGGCCTACGCCGACGTGACCGGTTACGCCGCCGAGTGCCGGTTCCGCGACTGCGGGCACCGGACCGAGCCCGGGTGCGCGGTGGCGGCGGCCATCGACCGCGGGGCGCTGGATCCCGCCCGGCTGATCGCCTGGCGCAAGCTCGAGTCCGAGGCGCACCGCCAGGAGCTGCGGTCCGACGCCCGGGCGCGGTCGCTGGAGTCCGCGCGGCTGCGCGCCCGCGCCCGCCTGCTCCGGGACCAGCCCAGCCGACCCCGCCGCTGACCCCTCGGGCAGGAATGGCCATTTCTGCCCCGGGGTGGAGGGTCGGTAGGTTCAGCGCCGTGCGCGTGCTCGTGATCGGCTCCGGTGCCCGGGAGCACGCCCTGTGCGTGGCTCTGCAGTCGGACCCGGCGGTGACCGCGCTGGCCTGCGCACCCGGCAACGCCGGCACCGCCGCGCTGGCCGAGGCCCGGCCGCTGGACGTCGCCGACCCTGTCGCCGTCGCCGCGCTGGCCGTTGGGTGGGCGGCGGATCTCGTCGTCATCGGCCCGGAGCTGCCGCTGGTCGCCGGTGCGGCCGACGCCGTCCGGGAGGCGGGCATCGCCTGCTTCGGGCCCTCCGCGCAGGCCGCCCGGATCGAGGGGTCCAAGGCCTTCGCCAAGCACGTGATGGCCGCCGCCGGGGTGCCGACCGCCCGG
>JAICZD010000225.1 GCA_025933855.1 Modestobacter sp.
CTCGGCGCCGCCGATGTCGCGGAGGCGGCCGGCGAGGGGACGCCGACACCGGAGCTGCCGCCGATGTCGCAGGCGGCGGAGCTGTACCTCGGATACCACCAGACCCTCTCCGGCCGCACGGTTCCCGCGCAGGCCGGTGCCGCCGAGGATTGGCCGATGTGGGCGGCCTTCGGGCTCGTCGCCGCCAGACGGACCGGAACGCTGGCGACCCTGGTCACGCGCGTCGTCCTGCAGCTCCGGGGCGAGCGCGCGTCCACGATGGGCCAGGCCGCGGCCGCGCGCGCCTTCGGCGTCCCGGACGACGTCGAGCCGGCTCCGCTCCGCGATCCTGACGAGCTGGCCGGTTCCGCACTGCTCCGCGAGGCCGCCAGGGTGCGGGACCGGGTCGACCCCGGCGAGATCGTCCACCTCCGCCACCTGGTCGCCGGAGCGATCGAGCAGGGGCTCGGGCCGCGTGGACCGGCGACCCGGGAGGCGGACCTCGAGGCCCTGCGGGCGGCGTTCCTGGACCAGATCGACCTGGACGCTCCTTCCGACGTCGCCGCCCGGTGGCGGGCGTACTTCGCCGACCGGGCCGCGAGTCAGCGGTCCGCTACCGAGCGCCCTCCCGAAGCGCCCTCGGGGCGGGCCGTGGCCGGGCTCACGGTCGACCTCGTCGACGAGGACACGAAGCTGGGTGACGAGCTGAACGTTCTGGACGACGTCCTGACGTTGTGCGACGTGATCGCGGCGCGCGATGCGCCGCCACCCATCTCGGTCGGCCTGTTCGGGCGCTGGGGGAGTGGCAAGAGCTATTTCATGGCGCTGATGCGCCGGCGGATCGAGGAGATCCAGCAGGTGGCGTCCGCGGCCAGGAAGAACGCGCAGGACACCGCCTACTGCAGCGAGATCGTGCAGGTGAACTTCAATGCCTGGCACTACATGGACGCCGACGACCTGTGGGCCTCGCTCGCCGTCCACCTGTTCGGGGCCATCGCCCAGGTCGATCCGGACGATCATCGCGCCCGGCCCCGGGCCGACGTCATCCGTGACCTGCAGGAGCGCGAACAGCGCATGCAGACCGTCGACCGGCGGCTCACCCGGCTGCTCGGCGACCAGCGCCTCGACGCGGCCGCGGAACGCATGGGGATGGAGCCGCACCGGGCCGCCGTTCTCGGGCTGCTGCACGAGGTGGGTACGACGGCGGGCCTCCTGTCGGCGGTCAAGGTGCTGTCCACCAGGGCGTGGTGGTCCGGACAGCGGCGCTGGGCCACGCTCGGGGCTCTCGCACTGGTGCTGACCCTGGCCGTGCTCGCGGTCGTCATCGCCTCCGGAGCCCTGTCATCGAGCTGGCTGCTCGCCTGGATCCCCGTGGCAGTGACCGCGCTCGGTGCGGCGGTGCGGTGGTTGACCCGGATCCGCGACGGTCTGGCCCAGGTCAACCGCATCGCCGCGGAATCCGGTCTCCAGCCGCGGGACGTCACGGCCGCCCGGATAGCCAACGACGGGGAGATCCTCACGCTGCGGGCGGAGCTGGAGGCCATCGACCGGCTCACCGACATGCGGGACTTCGTGGAGCGGCGAGCGCTCAGCACCGACTACAGCCGGCACTTCGGGGTCATCTCAGTGCTCCGCGGCGATCTGGAGGTGCTGGTCCAGAAGCAGCGACGGGACGCGCCTGATCGACGCATCATCCTGTACATCGACGACCTCGACCGCTGCTCGCCGTCGCGGGTAGTGGAGGTACTGCAGGCCGTCCACCTGCTGCTGGCCTTCCCGCTGTTCGTGGCTGTGGTCGGCGTCGACCCGCGCTGGTTGCTGCGATCGCTGGAGCGCCACTACCGCCAGGTCCTGTCGACGGCGGCGGAGACCCCGCAGAGCGGCGACGACCTCCTCACCGAGACGACACCGCACGACTACCTGGAGAAGATCTTCCAGATCCCGTTCTCGCTGCGCCCGATGGAGCCGGGCGGCTACGGCCGGCTGATCGACTCGCTGGCCGGTCCGGCCGGCGCCGGACCGCCGTCCGCCCCCCGACGCGAGCCAGGCCGGGACGTCGACCGCGACGCGGAGGATGCGCCCGGGAGGTCCGGGCCGGTGGCAGCCCAGCCGACGCGTACCGGTGGGCCAGGTCCTTCCGGCGTCGCGCAACCCGGCCCGAGGACGCTCCCGGCGGCCGGCATCGTTCCCGAGCGCCACCCGGACGCCGGCCCGGATCCGGCGGATCCCGGTTACCTGGCGCAGGTCTCGGCCAACCCACCGCAGTTGCAGCTCACCGCCCCCGAGGTGGCGGCACTCGGGAGGATGGGCCCGCTCATCGGCACGCCGCGCGCGGCCAAGCGCCTGGTGAACCTCTACCGGCTCATCCGCGCAGGCTTGCCGGACGCGGCCATCAAGAAGTTCGTGGCCGAGGCGCAGTTCCGGCCGCTCGTGATCGTCCTCGCCGCCCAGGTGGGCTTTCCCCGTGTCGCCTCCACGGCGCTGAGCAGCCTGGTCTCCGGCCGGGGAGACGTCCCGCTCACCGCCTGCCTGGCCGGGCTCGCACAGGCCCGAGCCGAAGACGAGACCCGCGACGACCGCACCGAACGGGCGTCCCTGGTGGCGGCGCTGCGCGCCATCTGCATCGACGAGGACGGCCGACCGGTGGCCGAGTTCGACCGGCCGGCATCGGAGCTCCGGGAGTGGATACCCCGGCTGCGGCGCTACTCGTTCGAGGGTGCACTGGATCAGGTCTGATCATCCAGGCACACCCGCTCGAGACCCCGGCACATCCCCGGGCCGCGGACCCCGCCGGACCCGGGATTGGCCGCCCGCCCGTGGGGCACAGACGGGGGCGCATCGATCACCGACGAGCCAGGAGCCAGACATGAGCGTGGGACGCCTCGGAGCGCGCGTGCTGATCGGGGGCCTGTTCGTGGGGCACGGCACCCAGAAGCTGTTCGGGTGGTTCGGCGGCCCGGGCCGGGCGGGCACCGAGGGGATGATGGAGGCGCTCAAGATGCGGCCGGCCAAGGTGCACGCCCTCGCTGCGGGGGTGACCGAGACGGCCGGTGGCACCCTGCTCGCCCTGGGTCTGGCGACACCGCTCGCCTCGGCCGCGATCACCGGCGTGATGACCACGGCGATCACCAAGGTGCACCGCCCCAACGGCCCGTGGGTGGCGAACGGCGGGTGGGAGTACAACGCCGTCCTGATCGGCGCGCTGACCGCGCTCACCGAGACCGGCCCCGGAGACCTGTCGCTGGACCACGCGCTGGGCATCGAGCGCAGCGGCCCGCGGTGGGCCCTCGCGTCCCTCGCCCTCGGGGTCACCACCGCGGCGCTCACCATGGCGGCCGGAAGCCGGGGCACCCCCGGGCTTCCGGTGTCCACCGACACCAAGGCCGCGGCAGCGGCCCAGGGTGACACCGCCGGGGATCCCACGACGGCCGGCGCCTGACCCGTACCCGCCGCTCACGGCGCGCGATCCCGGACCGCGCGGCCCGGCGGTAGGCCAGGATGGGCGTTCCCACCCCCGCCGATCCCTCCGGGAGAGCCACCGTGACCCTTCCCTCCGGGCAGCAGCCTCCGGCCGCCATGGTCGTTCCGGCCTTCTTCGTGAAGCAGCGGATCACCGTCATGGTCAACCGCTACGAGATCCTCGCCGCCAACCCCGACGGCACCGAGGGACAGCTCCTGGCGCTGGCCGAGCAGAAGCGGATGAAGCTCAAGGAGGAGGTGGTCTTCTACGCCGACGAGGCCAAGAGCCGCCGGGTCTTCTCCTTCAAGGCCCGCCAGCGGCTCGACGTGCACGCCGAGCACGACGTGTACGACGAGGCAGGCGCCGTCCTCGGCTCGTTCAGCAAGCAGTTCGGGGCCAGCCTGCTGCGCTCCACCTGGAACCTGTCCGCGCCCGGGCTGGAGGCCGTCGGCCGCGAGCGCCGGCCGGCCATCGCGATCCTGCGCCGGGTGTGGACGGTGCTGCCCTACGTCGGGGACATCTGGGTGCCCTTCGTCTTCCACTTCGACTTCGTCGACACCACCACCGGGCAGACGGTGCTGGTCAGCGAGCGGCAGAAGGCGATCCGCGACCGATACTCGGTGACGGTCCCCGATCCCCGGCTGGACTTCCGGGTGGCCGCCTGCATGGCCGTGGCACTGGACGCGCTGCAGAGCCGCTGATCCGCGCCGGCCGCGGCCGGTCGCGGCAGCGGTCACCCCTCTTCGTTGTGCGCGACACATCGGGGTTGCCCGGGTTCCCGGACGGGCACAAGGCGCTCCGTGACATCCCTTCCCCAGGGCCGGGTCCAGCCGCCGGTGCCCACCCGGACCATCCTGGCCACCATCGGGCTGCTGCTGGCCACCGCTCTGCTGTTGTACATCCTGCTGGAGACGCGGCAGATCCTCACCTGGTGCGTGGTCGGGGCGTTCTTCGCCATCGCGCTGGCCCCGGTGGTGGGCTGGGTGGAGCGGAAGGTGTTCCGCGGCAAGCGCCGGTCGCTGGCCACCCTGCTGGTGTTCCTGGTCGCGTTCCTCCTGCTCGCCGCGCTGATCACCGCCTTCGCCGTCCCGCTGGCACAGGAGGGCAGCAAGGTCGCCGACCAGCTGCCCGGCCTGGTCGACGACGCGCGCAACGGTCGCGGCCCGATCGGTGACCTCCTGGAGCGCACCAACGCGCTGCAGTGGGTCCAGGACAACCAGGACAAGATCAGCAACTTCGCCAGCGGCCTGACCACCCCCGCCGCGGGCGTGCTCGGCGGTATCGCCACCGGCGTCACCGGCGTGGTGACCGTGCTGGTGCTGGCCTACCTGATGGTGCTCGAGGGGCCGAAGATCGTCGACGGCACGCTCAACCTGTTCACCCCGCCGACCGGCAAGCGGATCCGCCGAGTCGCCACCGACTGCGCCAAGTCGGTCACCGGCTACCTGTCGGGCAACCTGCTGATCAGCTTCGTCTGCGCGGTGCTGACCTACGCCGTCCTGAAGATCTCCGGCGTGCCGTTCGCCGGGCTGATCGCGCTGTTCGTCGGGATCGCCGATCTCATCCCGCTCGTCGGCGCCACCATCGGCGGGATCGTCGCCGTGCTGGCCGGCTTCCTCCACTCGGTTCCCGCCGGCATCGCCGTCCTGGTGTTCTTCGTGATCTACCAGCAGCTGGAGAACCACCTGCTGCAGCCGCTGGTCTTCGCCCGCACCGTCAAGGTCAACCCGCTGACGGTGATCATCGCCATCCTGGTCGGCGTGGAGCTGCTCGGCGTGCTCGGGGCACTGCTGGCGATCCCGGTCGCCAGCATCATCCAGGTCATCGCCCGTGACGTCTGGGACCACCGGCACGGTGAGCTCAAGGACGAGCCCACGGTGGGGGAGGACCAGCGACCGGCGCTGGCCCCGCACGACCGAACGGACGGCGGCCTGACCGCCCCCGCTGCCCCACCGGCAGCGGGCGGCCCCGTCGCCGGCCCCCCGTCGGGCGCTGCCCCCGTCGCCGGCGCCGGATCGGCCCGCCGGCGCTGAC
>JAICZD010000278.1 GCA_025933855.1 Modestobacter sp.
GGCGCCGGCGTTGCTCTCTGCGCTGGGTGCAGCAGGGCCGGCCCGGCCGTCGGCCTGTCCGCCGCGGTCGACCGGGCACCGGGGCCGGCGTGCTTCCCGGTCCCCGACGACGGCGTGGTGACGGGTGGCCGCTGACGCCGCGGCAGCACCCATCGCTGGACAGCCGCATGCAACCGTGGTTGCATCCGCACGTGTCCGAGTGGTCGCCCACCTCTCCGGGTCCGGGCGAGTGGGTGCTGCTGTCCTACCGGCTGCCGCGTGAGCCGTCCGCGCCGCGGACGACGCTGTGGCGGCGGCTCAAGCGGCTGGGGGTGGCGCAGCTGTCCGACGGGCTGGTCGCGCTGCCGGCCGACGCGCGTACCCGCGAGTCGCTGGAGTGGCTGGCCGGCGACGTCACCGAGGCGAACGGCACCGCGGGGCTGTGGGTCGCCCGGCCGGCGACCGCGGCGCAGG
Source organism: Modestobacter sp. (assembly GCA_025933855.1). Lineage (GTDB taxonomy): Bacteria > Actinomycetota > Actinomycetes > Mycobacteriales > Geodermatophilaceae > Modestobacter. The sequence goes on from JAICZD010000278.1 coordinate 454, forward strand.
AGCGCGAGCTGGCCGTCGGGATGGCCACGGCCCGCGCCGCGGAGTACCGCGCCCTGACCGACGCCTGCCGCCGGGCCGCCGCGGAGACGGACCCGGCCGAGCGGGCCCGAGCGCTGCGCCGGCTGCGCGGCGAATCGCGGGGGATCAACCGACGTGACTTCTTTCCGCCGCCGGAGCGGGAGCAGGCTGCGGTAGCGCTTCGCGAGCTGACCGACGCCGTCGCGGCGACCGCACCGGTCACCGACGTCACGAAGGCCGCGGAGGTCACGCCGTGAGATGGGCGACCCGCGCCGGGGTGCACATCGACCGCGCGGCCTGCGCCTGGCTGATCCGCCGCTTCCTCGACGCAGGGGCGGAGTTCGTGTTCGTCGCCGACCCGGCCGAGGTGCCGGCCGATGCGACCGCCTTCGACATGCGCGGCGTCGAGCTGGGTCACCACGGCGGGAACTGCTCCTTCGAGACCATCCTGCGCCGCCACGAGCTCACCGACCCGGTGCTGTGGCGTATCGCGGAGATCGTGCACGAGGCCGACCTGGACGACGCCCGCTTCGACGCACCCGAGGCGCCGGGCCTGGACGTGGTGCTGCGCGGGCTGTCGATGACCGGCGATGACCAACGCACCCTCGCCGTCTCCGGGCCGATTTTCGACGGGCTCTACGAGTTCCACCGCCGCCGCCTGCTGCTCGGCCGCGAGCCGGCCTGACGCTGCCCGAGGAGCGCGCGATGAGCGCCACCGCCGACCACGGCACCCCGCTCGTCACCGGCCTGGCCTTCGCCGGCTACGCGATCGGCCTCGACGTGCTTCTGCTCGCCCTGGCCTGCTGCTACCCGAGCAGTCCCGCGACGCCCACGCCCGCCTCGGGCGGTCCTGTCCCCACCCGGACCGAGCCCGTCGGACCCAGCCGGACCGCCGCCCGGCGCACCCGCTCGCCTGCCGCAGCCGCTCCGCTGCCCGCACCCGACCGACAAGGAACCCCATGACCGGCGAGGACGGCTCTCCGCAGCACACCGCACCGGCTGCCCCCGCGCACGAAGCCGGGGCCGCCACGACAGCGCCGGAGATCCCGGCGGTCGAGACCCAGGGAGCGGTGCGGCCGCACGAGCAGACGGTGGTGCCGTTCCGCAGCGCGGTGCGCGCCTGGTTCGGCATCAGCCTCCAGACTTTCGGCGGCCCGGCCGGGCAGATCGCGGTCATGCAGCGGGAGCTGGTCGACGAGCGTCGCTGGATCGGGCAGCGTCGGTTCCTGCACGCGATGAACTACTGCATGCTGCTGCCCGGCCCGGAGGCGCAGCAGTTGGCCACGTACTCCGGGTGGCTGCTGCACGGGACCCCCGGCGCCCTGGTCGCCGGCGGCCTGTTCGTGCTGCCCGGCCTGGTGGCGCTGGTCGCCCTGTCGGCGGTCTACGTCGCCTTCGGCACCACCACCGCGGTGCTCGCACTGTTCGCGGGGCTGGGGCCTGCGGTGCTGGCGATCGTCGCTCAGGCCGTCGTCCGGGTCGGCCAGCGGTCGCTCAACAGCCCGGCGCTGGTCGCCCTCGCTGTGGCGGCGTTCATCGCCCTGGCGCTGTTCGGCGTGCCGTTTCCGGCGGTCGTCGCGGCCGCCGGCCTCGTCGGCTGGGTGCTGGGCCGCTGGCGACCGTCCGCGCTGCCGGCCGGGAGCAAGGCCGCGGCCGCCGACGCCGGCCCGCCGCCGACCATCTCCGACGACGCGCTGCACATCGAGCCGCCGACGGCCCGGCGCACCGTGAAGGTGCTCGCCGCCGGGCTGCTGGCCTGGGGGCTGCCGGTGTTCGCCGTCGTCCTGGTCACCGGCCCGCAGAGCGTCTTCAGCCAGCAGAGCGGCCTGTTCAGCCTGGCCGCGATCAGCACCTTCGGGGGCGCGTACGCGGTGCTGTCCTTCATCGCCCAGCAGGCTGTGTCGGTCTACGGCTGGCTGTCCCCGCGGGAGATGGTCCGCGGGTTGGCGCTGGCCGAGAGCACACCCGGCCCGCTGATCATGGTCGTGGTCTGGGTCGGGTTCCTCGCGGCGTTCCGGCAGTCGGGTGGGCTGGCCCCGTGGGTCGCGGCCGTGCTGGCCTCGCTGCTGGTCACCTGGGTGACGTTCGTCCCGAGCCTGCTGTTCGTGCTGCTCGGCGCCCCGTGGATGGAGCGCCTGCGGGGCAACCGGTCCCTGTCGGCGGCGCTGACCGGTATCAGCGCCGCCGTCGTCGGGGTGATCGCCAACCTGGCCGTGTTCTTCGCCACCGGCACCTTGTTCAACGAGACGGTGTCGGTCGCCGCCGGCCCGCTGCACCTGCAACTGCCCGATCCCGGCACGCTGCGGCCGGTCGCGCTGGTCACCGCGCTCCTGGCGGCGGTGCTCCTGTTCCGGATCCGGTGGTCGGTCCTGCGCACGCTGGGCGTGTGTGCCGCCCTCGGGCTGGCCGCTGGGCTCGCCGGAGTGCCGCTGGCGTGACCTGCGGACCTGCCGCTGTCCGTCAGCAACCCCGGAAAACGGCGTGACCACAGCAGCAGGACCGAGCCGGCGCCGGTGGAGTGAGCCGCCAGGGGGACCGGGGCGCCGACGGCTGCGCCGCTCGACGTGGCAGATCGTGGTCGCGTCGACGGCGCCGGAACGTAGCGAGGCCCCGGTCAGCGAGGCCCCGGTCAGCGAGCTGACCAGGGCCTCGCTCGGTGGGGTGAGTGACGGGACTTGAACCCGCGACATCCAGGATCACAACCTGGCGCTCTACCAGCTGAGCTACACCCACCGTCGTCCACGACCGGCCGGACCCCGACCGCGCGGACGGCGCAACGATACCGGAGGCGGTCAGGCCCCTGCCGACGCCGGGGTCGCGGCCGGTCCCTCGGCGACGGCACTGCCGACGGCACTGTCGGCGGCGCCGGCGTCCATCAGCGGCGCGAACGCGGTCACCACGCCGGCGGAGGCGGCCTGCGCCTGCTCGCTGGAGGGACCCGGCTCGGGGACGAACAGGGTCTGCCGGTAGTAGGCCAGCTCGCGGATCGACTCCAGGATGTCGGCGAGCGCGCGGTGCGCCAGGCCCTTCGGCGGCTGCGCGAAGTAGACCCGGGGGAACCAGCGGCGTGCCAGCTCCTTGATCGAGGAGACGTCGATCATCCGGTAGTGCAGGTGGTCGTCCAGCAC
>JAICZD010000179.1 GCA_025933855.1 Modestobacter sp.
CAGCCGGCGGAGCACGGTGGCGATGTCGGGAGGCACCGCGTACAGCACCACCAGCCGCTCGAGGTCCTCGGCGCGGATCCCGGTGCGCCCGTTCTCGATCCGGGACACCTTGGACGCCGACCAGCCCAGCTGCGCGGCGACATCCTTGCCGGACAGCTCGGCACCCTCCCGCAGCACGCGCAGCTCGCGGGCCAATCGGCGTTCACGGACCGAAGGGGTTTCGTGCGGCACGGCGTCGAGCATAAGCGTGCGTGCAATGTTGCAAGCGAGCTTGCGCCTCGCCGACGTGACGCGCGACCTTACGGGTGCGCGAGGGAACCGCCTCGACGACACGGGAGGACGAACGGACATGACCGCTCTCGGCACCGGTATCGCCCAGCGGTACGACGTGTACGACATCGCCTATCTGGCCGGCGGACCCGCGCGGGTGGCCGACACCGCGGTCGTCGCGCTGGTCCGGTCCGACCGGATCCGGGCGCACGCCAGCGGCCGGCTGTCGGCCCGGACGGGGTCCAGCCCGCATCCGGTGGAGGCCGCGGTGCTCGACCTCGTCGGCCCGCGGGAGCGACGGTCGATCGGAACGGTCCGCTGGCGGCTGGCCGAGGACGACCGGCTCGCTGCTGTCGCGCGGCGGTTGGCAGGCGATGGCCTGATCCATGCTTCGGCACCGTGGTGGGCCGCCGGGCGAGCGGTCTCGCGCACCCGCGCCGGGCGCCGGCTGCTCCGCGACCTGGCCGGCCACGTGCCGCCGGACCGGGTCGCTGCGGAGACCGGGGCCCTGCTCACCGGGACCCTGGCCACCGGGACCATGGCCGTCGCGCTCGGCGGTGCTGCCCGGCTCGGCGAGGACGAGCTGTACCGGAGGATCTTCGCTCCGCCCCGCCCGTCCCGGGCGTCCCGGAACGCCGACCGGCTCGCCGGCCGGGAACGGATCCCCGGGTCACCCCACGCCTACGCGCCGATCGGCATCTGGGGTGGTGGCGACGGCTGGGGCGGCGGCTGGGGCGGCGGCTTCGGGGACGGCGGTGGCGGGTGCGGCGGCTTCGGGGACGGCGGTGGCGGCTGCGGGGGCGGGGACGGCGGCGGTGGCGGCTGCTGAGGCGGCGTTGCTATCCCGACTAAACTGGCCGAAATTGACGAAATTGCCCGGCGCTGCGAGGCTGAGGCGCGTCGTCCGCGCCGCTGCCGTCCGGCCCGCCGGCAGGCGACCGGGTGCGCCCCACCACCGGTGGTGACCGGACGGCGGGGACGCGAAGTCCCCCGATCCCCGAAGGAGCCCGACGGTGTTCCCTTCCTCCTCCGGCCCGCCCGGTGCTCGCGGTGACCGCCGGGAGCCGGTCGGGCGCGGGAATCGGACGGCGATGGGGGAGCGGCCCGAGACCGTGCCCGGCCCCGCCGGCTCAGCCGGGGAGCAGCACCGTCCGCAGCTCGTGCGCCCCGTCGGACCGGGTCGCCTCGTAGAACCAGCGGGCCCCGCCGCCCGGAACGGTGACCACGTCCGCGTAGCGGAGCCCACCCGGCGGGTGCGGGCTCTGCAGGAGCGGACCGCCGGCCACCGCGGTGAACCGGCCGTCGCCGTGGGACCGGGCCAGCCCGGTCCGCTCCTCCCAGTTCTCCGCGGCGGTCGCCCGCCCGTCGTACAGCGCCCAGGTGCGGCCGCCGTCCAGCACCACGGTCGCGAACCGGACGCCGCGGGCGTCCCAGCTACCCGGGGTGCCCGCCAGCGCGGTGCCCTGCCAGGTCCAGTCGACGCCGTCGTCGCTGGTGGCGTGCTCGGTGGTCATCCGGTCCGTGGCCGCCGGGTCCTCGAGCGGGTGCACCGAGGCCCACAGGTGCCAGCGTTCCCCGTCGGTGCGGATCACCGGGTCCTTCACGGCGGTCCGGTCGCTGCCCGGGAGCACGGTGCGGGCGGTCGCGCCGGCGAGCTCCTCGACCGAGTCGGCCTCCAGCAGGTCGACCCGCCAGTGCTTCGTCCCCGGGGTCGCGCAGCTGACGTACAGCCGCCAGCGGCCCTGCGGGGTGTGCACGAGGGCGGGGCGCTCGAGCGACTCGGCGCCGAACCGGTCCTTGCCGAACCGGACGACCGGGGTGAAGTGCACCCCGTCGTCGGACCGGGCCACCACGTTGCCGAAGCCGCGGCCCTCGCCGACCGGCCGGCGCAGCCGGTAGGCCAGCCACCAGGTGCCGCCGACCAGTTGCGCCGACGGGCCGCCGGCCCACGACCCCGGGCGCGGGTCCTCCGGGCGGAGGACGACGTCGGCGTCGCCCCAGAACCGATCCGGATCCGGAGGCCGGGGCGCGGCGGGCGGGGACGGCCAGGGCGACACGGGCAGCTCCGATCTCGGGGGGGCGGGACGGCGCCCAGTGTGCCTGCGGTCGCAGCACGGCGAAGGCCGGCCGCACGGACTCCAGCCGGACAGATTCCAGCACGGACGACCCAGGAGGACCCGATGACCAGCGCGGACCCGCGGCTGCCCCAGTTCGTCATCGCCGGCGCCCCGAAGGCCGGAACGACGGCGCTGCATGCGGCCCTGGCGACCCACCCGGCCCTGTACCTCTCGCCGGTCAAGGAGCCGAAGTACTACCTGACCGACGGCCGGCCGCCGCCGCGCAGCGGGCAGCGCGGCCCGGGTGACGCGCACAGCGCACGGGAGTGGATCTGGCGGCGGGAGGAGTACCGGGCGCTGTTCGCCGGTGCGCCGCCCGGCAGCCTCCGGGGGGAGAGCACCCCGTTCTACCTCTACGACCGGACCGCGCACGCCCGGCTCGCTGCCGACGTCCCGGACCTGAAGGTGATCGTCGTGGTCCGCGACCCGGTGGACCGCGCGTACTCCAACTGGGCGCACCTGCGGGCCGACGGGCTGGAACCGGAGCCGGACTTCCCCGCCGCCGTCCGCCTCGAGGACCGGCGGGTGGCCGCCGGCTGGGCGCCGTTCTGGCACTACCGCGGGCTCGGCCGGTACGGCGAGCAGCTCCGCGACCTGTACCGCCAGATCCCCCGCGAGCAGGTGTTCCTGCTGCGCTACCGGCAGCTGGTCGACACCCCGCAGGACACGCTGGACCGGGTCGCCGCCTTCCTGGGGGTGGCGCCGGGGCTGGCGCACACCGTTCCGGCGGAGAACGTGAAGCCGTTCGTGGCCGACACCGCCCGCTACCGCGCGGTGTCCCGGCTGATCCGGGCCGGGTCGGCGGTGGGTGGAGCGCTGCCACCCGGGTACTGGCGAGCGGCCAGCCGGCCGCTGACCGCGGCCCTGTACGCCGGCCGCGTGCCCCGGCCGCGGCTGCCGGTCGGGGAGCGACGGGAGGTGCTGGCGCCGCTGCTGTCGGACATCGACCTGCTGGAGGAGCTGACCGGGGAATCCTTCGCCGACTGGCGGAGCGACACCGGCCGGGGTGACTTCCGGTCCCGGCAGACCGCGGCGGGCGTGCTGCGCTGACCGGTCAGCGGCCCGGCGGAGGACCGGGGGCCAGACTGGACCCATGGACGACGAGCCCTCCGCCCTGGTGCTGGCGGCCGCGGAGCGGCTGGAGTCGCTGGCCGCCCGCACCACCCGCGGCCGCTGGGAGCTGACCGGGCTGCTGGCCAGCCGGCCCGAGGTGGTGGCGCGGTTCCCGGACGGCTCCTCGGAGCACGTGGCCGAGGCCCGGGCCCGGACCGCGGCGTGGATCGCGGCGCTGTCCCCGGACCTGGCCCTGCCGCTGGCCGGATGGTTGCGCGCCACCGCGGACGGGCCGGTGCCGGCGGAGGCACTCGCCGTCGCCCGCGCGCTGCTGCCCTGATCCGGCACGATGCGGTGGCCGGGCGGCCCGACCGGCTCCACCCGCCGCGTCATCGCCGTCCACCGGCACCGGCAGGGCAGGCTGCACGGGGGACCCCGGCGGACGCCGGGGCGCGAGGCGGGGGAGTGACCAGGGTGCGTACGGACTGCGATCCGCGGAACCCCCTGGTGCTGTCCTACCTGGGGCTGCGACGGGCCATCGGGGTCATCGGCATGTCGCTGCCGTTCGTCCTCGCGCTGGGCGGGCTGCTGCTGGACGGCCGGGGCATCCAGCCCTCGATGAGCGACTACTACTACACCGGCATGCGCGACGTCTTCGTCGGCAGCCTGTGCGCCATCGCGGTGTTCCTGTGCTCCTACCGGTACGACCGGCCGGACGCGATCGCCGGGGCGGTGGCGGGGGTCGCGGCCGTGGGCGTGGCGCTGTTCCCCACCACCCGCGGCGGGCTCGAGGCCGGGCAGGACGCCGCGGGGGTGGTCCACCTGGTCTGCGCGGCGGTCTTCTTCCTGACGCTGGCCTGGTTCTGCCTCGGCCTGTTCACCCGCACGCATCCCGACGTGCCACCCACTCCGGCCAAGCGCCGGCGCAACGCGGTCTACCGCGTCTGCGGCGGCCTCGTCCTGCTCGGCGTGGCGGCCTCGGCGCTGTCCCCGCTGCTGCCGGCGAACCTGGTGGCCGCGGTGCACCCGGTCTTCTGGGCCGAGGCGCTGGCCGTGGTCGCCTTCGGCGTCGCCTGGTTCGTCAAGGGCGAGACGATCCTGCAGGACGCCGGGTCGCCGCGGCCGGGCCGGGAGCGGGCCGGTTCCCGGACGTAGCCGGGTGCGGCCTCAGGACGCCCGCTGCAGGCGCCGCAGCGCCGATCCGCCCCGGACGCCGGCCCCCGGGGCGGTTGCCCGGCTGACCGCCCGCCGCTGACGGCGTACTAACCTCGCGCCGTGCAGCCGCCGGCAGGGCCGTTGACCGGGATCAGGGTCGTCGAGCTGGCCGGGTTGGGGCCGGCGCCGTTCGCCTGCATGCTGCTGGCCGAGCTCGGCGCCGACGTGCTCCGGGTGGACCGCCCCGGCGGCCGCCCCGGGGTCATGCCGCCGGAGGTGGACCTGCTCAACCGCAGCCGCCCCTGCGCCGTGGTGGACCTCAAGACGCCGGCCGGGCGGGACGTGCTGCTGCGGCTGGTCGAGGCGGCCGACGTCCTGGTGGAGGGCCTGCGCCCCGGCGTCACCGAGCGGCTCGGCATCGGACCCGACGAGTGCCGCGACCGCAATTCCGGGCTGGTCTACGCCCGGATGACCGGATGGGGGCAGACCGGCCCGCTGGCGACCACGGCCGGGCACGACATCAACTACCTCGGCCTGACCGGCGCCCTGCACGCCATCGGGCCGGCCGGCAAGCCGGTTCCGCCGCTGAACATCGGTGCCGACTTCGGCGGCGGCGCGATGTTCCTGGTCGTCGGCGTCCTCGCCGCGCTGCTGGAGCGGGCCGGCAGCGGGCAGGGCCAGGTGATCGACGCGGCCATGGTGGACGGCGCCAGCTCGCTGGTGACCATGGTGCACGGCATGCTCGCCGCCGGGCTGTGGCAGGACCGGCGGCAGGCCAACCTGCTCGACGGCGGAGCCCCGTTCTACGACACCTACGCCTGCCGGGACGGCGAGCACGTGGCCGTCGGGGCGATCGAGCCGCAGTTCTACGCCGAACTGCTGGAGGGGCTCGGCCTCACCGGCGCGCTGCCCGGCGGCCAGCTCGAGGTGGAGCACTGGCCGGAGCAGCGCCGGCTGATCGCGGAGGTGCTCGCCACCCGGACCCGTGACGAGTGGGCGGCCGCCTTCGCCGGGTCCGACGCGTGCCTCACCCCGGTCCTCGGGCTGGCCGAGGCGCCGGCGCACCCGCACCTGGTCGCCCGCGGCACCTTTCCTGACTGCGACGGGGTGCCGCAGCCCGGCTCCGCGCCACGGTTCTCGCGCACGCCGGGCGCCGTGCGCGGCGCGCAGCGGCTGCCCGGTGAGGACACCCGGGAGGCGCTGGTGGCCTGGGGCTTCAGCCCCGAGGAGGTGACCGGCCTGCTGGAGGCGGGCGCGGTCAGGCAGTCCGGCCGGGGCTGAGTCCACTCGTCGGAGGCCGCCGGGCGGGGTGCCAGGATGGTCCGGTGACCCGGGTGCCGCACCTCGCCGACCGGCTGCAGGGCTTCGGGACGACGGTGTTCGCCGAGATGAGCGCCCTCGCGGTGGCCACCGGTTCGATCAACCTGGGGCAGGGGTTCCCCGACCAGCCCGGCCCGGCGGCGGTGCTCGACGTGGCGCGCGCGGCGATCGGCACCCCGTACGACCAGTACCCGCCCGGCCCCGGGCACGTGGAGCTGCGCGCCGCGATCGCCGAGCACCAGCAGCGGTTCTCCCGGCTCCGGTACGACCCCGCCGACGAGGTGCTGGTCACCGCCGGCGCCACCGAGGCGCTCACCGCGGCGCTGCTGGCCCTGCTCGACCCCGGCGACGAGGTGGTCCTCTTCGAGCCGATGTACGACAGCTACGCCGCCGCGGTGGCGATGGCAGGCGGCGTGCTGCGCCCGGTTCCGCTGCGGCCGCCGGCGGCGGGGGAGGGCGGGCACTGGGTCTTCGACGAGGCGGAGCTGCGGGCGGCGATCACCCCGCGGGCCACGCTGCTGCTGCTCAACACGCCGCACAACCCGACCGGAACCGTGTTCACCGCCGGCGAGCTGGCCACCGTCGCCGACCTCGCCACCGCTGCGGACCTGCTCGTGCTCACCGACGAGGTGTACGAGCACCTGGTCTTCACCGGCGCCGAGCACGTCTCGGTCGCCACCCTGCCCGGGATGCGGGAACGGACCCTGGTGGTGAGCAGTGGGGGGAAGACGTTCAACACCACCGGCTGGAAGATCGGCTGGATCTGCGGCCCGGCGCCGCTGGTGTCCGCCGTCCGCACGGCGAAGCAGTTCCTCACCTACGTCAACGGCGGGCCGTTCCAGCCGGCCATCGCGGCCGGCCTGGGGCTGCCCGACGCCTACTTCACCGGCATCGCCGCCGACCTG
>JAICZD010000233.1 GCA_025933855.1 Modestobacter sp.
ATCTGCGGCCCGGCGCCGCTGGTGTCCGCCGTCCGCACGGCGAAGCAGTTCCTCACCTACGTCAACGGCGGGCCGTTCCAGCCGGCCAACGCGGCCGGCCTGGGGCTGCCCGACGCCTACTTCACCGGGATCGCCGCCGACCTGCAGCGCCGCCGGGACCTGCTGGTGTCCGGCCTGCAGGACGCCGGCCTGCCGGTGGTCAGCCCGCAGGCCACCTACTTCGCCACCGTCGACGTCCGGCGGGTGCAGCCCGACGGGGACGGGCTGGCCTTCTGCCGGGCGCTGCCGGCGCGCGCCGGGGTGGTCGCCGTCCCGAGCGGGGTGTTCTACCACCCGTCGCACGCCCAGCTGGGCCGGCACCTGGTGCGGTTCGCGTTCTGCAAGCGGGACGAGGTGCTCGCCGAGGCGGTCGAGCGGTTGAGGAGGATGCGGTGACCCGGATCGCGGCGGTCCAGCACGACATCGTCTGGGAGGACCGGGACGCCAACTTCGAGCGGCTGGCTCCGCAGGTGGCGCGGGCCGTGGGGGCAGGCGCGGAACTCGTGCTGCTCACCGAGACCTTCTCCACCGGCTTCTCGATGACGCCGGGCATCGGGGAGCCCGAGGGCGGGCCGTCGGCGCAGTTCCTCGCCGGGCAGGCCGCCGAGCACGGGGTGTGGGTGGGGGGTACCTGCCCGGAGATCGCGGACGGTGCGGAGCTGCCCTACAACTCCTTCGTGCTGGCCGGGCCCGACGGCACCACGCACCGCTACCGCAAGCTGCACCCGTTCACCCACGCCGGCGAGCACGAGCGGTTCCGGGCCGGCGACGGCCCGGTGACCCTCCAGATCGCCGGCCTGCGGATCACCCCGTTCGTCTGCTACGACCTGCGCTTCGGCAACGTGTTCTGGCACGCGGCGCCGGAGACCGACGTCTACCTGGTGCCGGCCAACTGGCCGAGCCCGCGGCGGCAGCACTGGCGGACCCTGCTGCAGGCCCGGGCCATCGAGAACCAGGCCTACGTGGTGGGCTGCAACCGGGTGGGCACGGCCGGCGACGGCACGGAGCACGCCGGCGACAGCCGGATCGTCGACCCGCTGGGGGAGCTGCTGGCCACCGCTGCCGGGGTCGAGACGATCGTGCTGGCCGACGTCGAGGCCGCGACGGTCGCGGCGGCCCGCGAGCGGTTCCACTGGCTCGCCGACCGCCGCAGCTGAGCTCCGCGGTCAGCTGCCGGCACCGTCCGGCTCCCGGCAGTGCCACCACCGGCTCGACGGGTCCGGCAACGTCCGCCCCGAAGCGGCCTCGAGGCGACCGCTCGATGCGCTGGCGGCGGGGAACCACACAGCGGAGGCAGTGACGGCTCGGTGACGTCCGCGTGACGTCGTCCGAGGACGCTGGGGCGGCTGCCCGACCGGCGCAGCCGCGGGTTGCGCCCGCCGATCTGCGGGACCTCGGGCTGCGCTCCATGGCCCCTCGGCTCGCCCGGAGGGCGTCGGACCTGCGGCGGCCCACCAGGACCCGGCGTTCCGCCCGCGGTACCGGGAAAAGACCAGCTCTCGGGGAAAGAGGCCGTCGCCGTGGTGTATGTGAACACCGCCAATCGGTTGATCGTCGAGGGCGGCGAATTCCCGTCCTTGAAGGCACGTATCTGGATGATCACCCGCACCGTGGTGCCGCCTCCCACCGTCCGAGACCAAGATGTCTACGAGGAAGTCGAAGCGACCGGAACGACCAGCGCGGTGTTCGCGCTCAACTCCGGCCCCTCCCTGGTGGACGAGACCGCCAAACTCTGTGGGCTCAGCCTGCACGAGGAGGGCCAGCCGGCGGTCAACGGCCCGATCTTCCGGTTCGGGGACGTCGAAAGCCTGCCCACGCCTTTCCCGGACGACCCGGAGGGTTACATCGACTGCACCGAACTGCCGCGAGCGGCGGTCGACCTGACCACGGTCGCCTCCAGGGACTGGCCGTTCACAGCGCTTCCACTGACCGTCGGCGGCAACAGGGTCGTGACTCTGACCGTAGGCGGGGGCACCGGCGGACGAGCGGACCTGGTGGCCTCGGGTGACCTCCCGGCTCCGTGGAGCTACACGATGCATCTGCGCATCAGCCCGTCGTGGGAGGTGTTCCTCCCCAGCAGCCCGTTCGCGGTGGACCTGGACCCCGCACCGACCTCCTCCGGGCCGATCTCCGGCGAGCTGCGCCGGTGGCTGGGGACATCAGTGCTGAATGCCTACATGAGCTCGGTGACGAACGCCGCTTACGACACGACCATCCGGGCACACGCGGCCATCGTCTTCCCGCCGGTCAAGCCCTTCCTGATCTCCGGAGTGCCGCCGCCCGACGTCGTCATCTCGGTGCGGCGAGTCGGCGTCGACCCTGCCGGGCTGCTCGAGTTCTGGCCGACCACGGCCGGTTTCGGCAATGTCACCTCCAGGCTCTTCCCGCCGCACACGCGCGACACCTCGACCCCGCTGGGATGTCTTCTCGGTCCCGCCTCCGGTCTTGCGTCGCGCGCGTTGTCGCAGCTGTTCCGGGGCCGGAGGGCTGGTGCGCCGCCCCTGGGATGACGTTGCTGCGCCGCTCGGTCGCCCCGTTGTCCGCCGACGCGGTTCAGATGACCACGGGCAGCTCGTCCACGCCGTAGACGAAGGAGAGCTTGCGGAAGGCCAGCTCCTGCTGCGGTACCGCCAGCGCCAGGTCGGGGAAGCGGCGGAACAGCGCCGGCAGCACGATCCGAAGCTCCATCCGGGCGAGCTCGGCGCCGATGCAGCGGTGGATGCCGTGCCCGAACGCCAGGTGCCCGCTGCGCGGCACCCGGGCGGGGTCGAACGCCTCGGGATGCGCTCCAGCGGTGGCCGGGTCCCGGTTGGCGCCGCTGAGTGAGGCGATGACGACGTCCCCCGCGCGCAGCGGGTGGCCGAACAGCTCCATGTCCTGCTTCGCGAAGCGCGGGAACGCGACCTGCACGACCGACAGGTAGCGCAGCAGCTCCTCCACGACCCGGTCGACGTCCGCCCGGGAACCGTCGCGGACCGCGGCCACGTAGGCGGCGTCACGCAGCAGCACCAGCGTGCTCAGCGAGATCATCCCCGCCGTCGTCTCGTAGCCGCCGGTGAAGACGCCGTCGGCCAGGCCGGCGAGGTCGACGTCGGAGATCATGTCGCCCTCGTCGCGGATGATCTGCCCGATCAGCCCCGGACCGGGCTCCTTGCGCTGCCGGGCGACCGCGTCGAACAGGAACGCGCGCTGCTCGGACACCGCACCGAAGGCGCCGGCCGCCCCGCCGGTGGCGTCGAACCGCTGGCTGCCCAGCCGGGAGAAGGCGTCCCGGTCCAAATGGTCCAGCCCCAGCAGGTCGCAGATCGTCTGGAAGGGAACGGGGAAGGAGACCTCGCGGGCCAGGTCCGCCGGCGACCCGGCCGCCGCCAGTGCGTCCAGCTGGCGCTCGACGACGCCCTCGATCAGCGGCTCCAGCCGGGCCAGCCGCCGCATCGTGAACTCCGGGGTGACGATCTTGCGCAGCCGGGTGTGCAGCGGGGGGTCGGTGAATCCCAGCCCGCCGACGTCCTCGGCTGCCGTGTGACCCAGCCCGCCGACCAGGTGCCGGATGTCGTTGCTCCAGCTGTCCCGGTCACTGAGCACCGCCCGGGTCTCCGCATGGCCGGTCACCAGGTGCACGGTGAAGTCGAACGGGAGCGGCAGCCGGGACAGCGGTCCGGCGGCCCGCAGCTCGGCGATCCGGGGGAGCGGGTCCAGCCCGGCGCGCTGGAGCGGAACCTTGGTCGGTTCCGGGATGAAGGACAGCTGGGACAGGTCGATGCCGCGCCGCTGGATCCGTCGCGCCACCAGCCGGCTCACCCAGGCCCGGGCGCGCGTCCTCACCGGCACGGCCGGACGGCGGCGCGGGTGCCGGGGGGCGTGCGGGGTCGGGCGGTCGTCCGGAGCGGACGGGGAACGGGCACCGGAGAACGATCTCAGAGGTCGAGGCGCGGGCGGAAGCACCCGCGCGGTGCGGCGGCGCGTCGTGCGCCCTCAGGCCGGCCGGCCGCGGCCCCTCCGCAGCAGCCGGACCAGCCCGTTGGTCGAGGAGTCGGCGTCGTAGTCCGGTGCGCCCTCGCTCTGCAGCTTGGGTGCCAGCTGGGCGGCCATCACCTTGCCCAGCTCCACGCCCCACTGGTCGAAGGAGTTGATCCCCCACACCACGCCCTGGGTGAAGACCCGGTGCTCGTAGGCGGCGACCAGCTGCCCGAGCACGCCGGGGGTCAGCTTCGGCGCGACGATGGCGTTCGAGGGGTGGTTGCCCGGCATCACCTTGTGCGGCACGACGTCCGGCGCCGTCCCCTCGGCGGCGACCTCCTCGGCGGTGCGGCCGAACGCCAGCGCCCGGGGCTGGGCGAGGAAGTTGGCCAGGAACAGGTCGTGCATCCCGTCCAGGCCCCGGTCCTGGGCCAGGTCGCTGGGCTGGGCGAAGGCGAGGAAGTCCGCGGGCACCAGCACCGTCCCCTGGTGCAGCAGCTGGTAGAAGGCGTGCTGGCCGTTGGTGCCCGGCTCGCCCCAGACGATCTCGCCGGTGGCGACGTCGACCGGTGTGCCGTCCAGCTGCACCGACTTGCCGTTGGACTCCATGCACAGCTGCTGCAGGTAGGCGGGGAAGCGGGCCAGGTACTGCGAGTAGGGCAGCACCGCCTGGGTCTGGGCACCGAAGAAGTCGACGTACCACAGCGAGATCAGGCCCAGCAGCGCCGGCAGGTTCTCCTCGTACGGCGCCGTCCGGAAGTGCTCGTCCATGGTGTGGAACCCGTCGAGCATCTCCCGGAAGTGGTCCGGCCCGATCGCCACCATCAGCGACAGCCCGATGGCGGAGGTGAAGGAGTAGCGGCCGCCGACCCAGTCCCAG
>JAICZD010000131.1 GCA_025933855.1 Modestobacter sp.
AGGGGGCGCCGCACGGCCAGGGCGCCGCCGGCGGACGCCGCCAGCCCGCTGGCGCTCGCCGCGAGCACCGCGAGCCCCGGCTTGTCGGCCTGCCCGACCAGCGCCACCCCGCCGTCGACGAGCATCGCGGGGGACCGGTCGACCAGGCCGCGGGCCAGTCCCGAGGACGGCGAGCGGCCCCGGCTGGTCGCCGCCGCGGTGACCTCGCCGGCTGCCGCGGCCAGCAGCCCGGCGGCGAACCCGGCCCGGCCGCCACTGGCTGCCGGCAGCCGCTGCAACGTCGGTCGATGCCTCGGAACGGTCCTGGTCACGGGGAGCTCCCTTCGGCGGTGTGGTCTGCACCGCACGCTAGGACCCAGGCACCCGCCTCGCCCCCGGTGAACCGCCAGGTTCTGCGAGCCGGCCTACCAGCCGACCCGGAGGTCGGCCGCGAGCGCGATCGCGATGAGGCCGGCGGCGACGACGTCGACGACGGCGCAGAACGGTGGCCACCACCGGGTGTTCGCCACGAAGCCGGTGCGGTGCTGCCAGAGGTCCTTGACACCGTGGCCGACCAGGCCGGCCACGATGAGCCAGCCCGGCCCGCTCACCGCCACCGCGGCGGTGACCACGAAGGCCGAGGCGACCGCGATCTCCACGGCGAGAACCGTCCGCCGTCCGTCGGCGACGGCGAACCCGATGTAGACCGCGGCGATCAGTATCAGGCTCAGGGCGTAGACGGTGGTGTCCTCGAGCCAGAAGAACCCCAGCGGCGCGGCGGCCTGCAGGCAGCCGACCACCACACCCCACAGCACCGGAGCGCGCAGTCCGCCCGCTCCTGCCACGTCGCCGGGCATGCTCTGCACGGCGCACGTCTACCACGCACGCCGGCCGGTCCGCTACGCGGCTGTCCAGCGCAAACGCCCGCCGGCGGAGCCCGGAAGCGGTGGGCGCAGGCGCCTGCATGGCCGCCGATCCGGTGGCACCATGGGCGCCAGGAGCCGGGGGCTCCGGGGGCCGGTCGCACCACGCCGACCACCGCCGCCCTTCCCCCGGCCAGTCCAGGAGAGGGCTTCCGTGGCCTCCAGCCAGCAGTACCCGAACCTTCCGCCGTCCAGCGCGCGCCGCGCCGAGCCAGTCCTCATCACCGAAGCCGAGCCGAGCCAGGCCGACCAGCACGCGGCCCGCAAGAAGCGCTACGTGATCACGATGCTGATCCGCGGGGTGAGCCTGGTGCTCGCGGCGCTCACCTACCAGATCGTCTGGCTGATGATCATCTTCGCCGTGCTCGGCACCGTGCTGCCCTGGTTCGCGGTCGTCATGGCCAACGACCGCCCGCCCAAGAAGCGGCTGTACGTGAACCGCTACACCCCACCCCGCCCGGACCGGATCCTGGAAGCGGGCAGCAAGCCCCGCGTCATCGACATGTGAGCCGGGCGGCCGGGGGAGGGCAGCGCCGCCGCGGCGCGGTCCAGCGGGGCCGTCGGCGGCGGCCGCCGCCCTGTCATCATGGACCCGGCGCCCCTCCGGTGCCGGCCCCCACCCCCACCCATGGGAGCAGCCGTGAGCAGCAGCGACATCCTCGAGCGCCCGGACGTCCGCGACGCCGACACCGGCACCGCCAACGAGGTCTTCCACTACGTCAAGAAGAACAAGATCGCCGAGAGTGCGGTGATGGGCACCCTCGTCGAGGCGCTCTGCGGCGAGGTCTTCCCGGTGACCAAGGTCCCGAAGCCCGGCAGCCCGGTGTGCCCGGCCTGCAAGGAGGTCTACGAGCAGCTCCGGAAGGACTGAGCGGCCGGGGGAACCGGGTCACCGCAGGCCCAGCTTGCGAGCCTCCAGTTCGATCTTGGCGGCTCGCCGCTCCCGCCGGCGGCGGTCGTGCCGGCGCCGTTGGGCCGGCCAGCGGGCCTCGATGGTGGCGTTGAGCTCGGCGCCCAGCAGCGTGGCCATGCCCAGGAAGAAGCAGAACAGCAGCGCCGCGATCGGCGCCGCCAGCGCTCCGTAGGGGAGCGCGGTGGTGAGGATGTCGGCCACGTAGGCGCGCAGCAGGGTGGCGGCCACGACGAAGAAGCCCATCGCGAACACCGCTCCCGGCAGGTGCCGGTGCCACGGGATCCGCCGGGGCAGCGTCACGTGGTAGAGGCTCGCCAGCGCCAGCACCAGGGCCACCAGCACGAGCGGCCAGTACACCGCGTTGACCAGCAGGGTGGCCGTCGGTCGCCAGTGCAGTGGCAGCAACGAGACGAGCACCTCCCGGCCGAGCACGAGCAGCGGCAGCGTCAGCACGGCGATCACCAGTGCCACCACGAACAGCCACAGCGCCATCAGCCGGGTCCTGATCGGGCCGCGGACGTCGCGCTGGTCGTAGGCGATCACGATGGTGTTGACGAAGGTCGCGGTCGCCGACGAGCCGGCCCACAGCGACAGCACGAAGCCGATGCTGACCACGTCGAGGCGGCCGGAGCCCAGGATGTCGTCCAGGGTGGGCCGCACGAGGGAGTCGACGACGTCGGGGGTCAGCCCCTCCGACGCCAGGGTCAGCAACCGGTCCTGGATCTCCTGCACCCGGTCGGCGCCGATCCAGTCGCCGAGGTAGCCCAGCGAGCCCAGCAGCCCGATCAGCAGTGGCGGGACCGACAGCACCTGCCAGAAGGCGGCCTCGGCGGACAGTCCGAGGATGCGGTCGCCCCAGGCCTTGCTCACCGTCCGGCTCAGCAGCTGCACCGGCACCCGGACCGGCGCCGGCACGGCGTCCCATCGGGCCCGCCGCCATGGCCGAGCCGGTACAGCCGCTGTAGCGCCGGCTGCGTCCGGACCGGAGGCGGCCGGCGACGGCTCGTCCCCGTCCGGCTCCGCACGGCGTCCGGCCAGGTCACCGGCGTGCGGCGACGACCGGGGCGGGACGACGTGGCTCACCGGCCCAGTGTGCACGTCCGGGCGCGTCGCGGGGTCCCGCGGCTCCGGACACGCCCACCCCCGGTGGGGGCTGGTCAGTCGGACGGCGGCGGCGGGCTGCTGGGCGCGGTGCTCCCGGCGGTGCTCCCGGGGGTGCCCGGCGGGGTGGCCGCCGGAGCGTCCGCCGCGGGCTTCGGCGGGGCCACGCAGTGGATCACCGCCTCGGCCGCGTACCGGGTGTTGAAGTCCTCGCGGCGCAGCTCCGCCCCGCTGGTGAGGTCCTTGAACACCCGGGTGACGGTGATGTCGAAGCCGGTGGACCCGGATTGCGGCGTGCAGTTGCCGTCGTCGACCTTGTCCTGGACGGCGGGCTGGCGGAGGTTGTGCCGCGCTCCGCTGATCGACTCGATGTCGTAGTGCTTGGTACCCCAGAACCGCACCGTGATCGTCCCCGGCACCCACTCGGTCTGCACGTAGATGCCGGTGTCGGTGTCGTTGCGCCACTGCAGGTCTATCTGGCCCTCGTAGACCGTCGCCTCGCGCCCGGCCGGGTAGCGGCTGATGTAGAAGCTGTGCGGCTTGTGGTGCACGTCCTCGAGGCCGGCGAAGAAGACCGCGTTGAACATCGTGGTGGCGAACTGGCTGATGCCGCCGCCGACGGCCTGGGACAGCTCGCCGCCGCTGATGACCGCGGCGGGCACGTAACCCTGCGCGGTGCCGCGCGGGCCGGTGTAGCCGTTGAGGCTGAAGGTCTCACCCGGCCTGACCAGCGCGCCGTCCACCTCTCCGGCGACCACCCGGATGTTGGTGCCGCTGGCGCTGCTGGTGAAGTTCGTGGAGAAGGAGCTGACCTCCTCCTTGATGCCCAGCGCGTTGGCCTGCTCGGTGGTGAAGTCGGCCGGAACCGGCCCGAGGGTGGCGGTCACCCGGCGCGGAGCGGGCGTCCGCAGCACCGGCAGCAGCTGCTCGGCGAGCTGGGCCGGGTCGATGCCCTGCCCGTCGACCGAGGGGACGACGGAGATCGACGCGCCGGACACCTCGAAGCGGGCGTCCTGGGCCGGGGTCCCGAAGACGGCGAAGTCGTCGCCGACGGCCTTCTGCAGCGCCGCGGGGTCGACGGCCACGGTGAGGGTGCCGTCGTCCTGCGGGGTGAAGGTGAGCGAGGCGGCGATCGCGCTCACCGGCAGCTCGACGGAGTGCGCGCCCGCCCCGCTGCCGTCGCCGAGCACCGTCACCGGCGCGGCCAGCGCCGGGGTGACCGTCTCGTCGAGGACCCGCTGCGCCTCCTCCACCTGCACCCGGACCCGGGCCACGTCCACCCGCAGGTCGATGGGCGTGGCCGGATCGGTGGTGCCCGACAGCGCCTCGGTGATCGTTTCCGCGGCGGCGTCCCGGTCCAGGGTCCGCCCGTCCACGGGCGGGACCACGCCGGCCTGGTCGCCGTCCACGGCGATGGTGGCGTCGACGGCGGGTCGGTCGACCGTGCCGGCGAACTGCTCCAGCTGGGCGGACATCGCCGTCTCGTCGGTGGTGAGCACCGGGTCGACGTCCCGGTCGGTGACCAGGGTGGTCAGCCGGGTCCAGGGGTTCAGCGGCTGGTCCGCAGCCGCGTCCACGGTTCCCGGCACGTCCAGCGCGATGCCGGCGGCCGGCGGGTGCAGCACGCCCTGCACGTCGTCGGCGACCAGGGTGCGGTCGGCGGTCACCCGCGGCGCGAGCTGGTCGGTCAGCCGGTCGGCGGCGGCGGCGGGGGACAGGCCGCCGAGGTCCACCCCGGCCACCACGGTGTGGCGGGGCACGTCGTCCCCGGCGACCAGCAGGTCGGCGCCGTACAGCAGGGCGAGGCCGAGCACGGCCGCGGCCGGGACGAGCGCCGCGCGTCGCCGCCACCAGGGGCCGTCGCCGCGTGGTGGCGTCGCGGGGTCGGTGGCGTCGCCGGCCGGCCCGGGCGCGGCAGCGGGCTGTGCCGAGGCAGACGGCGGCGAGGCACCCGGCGGGGGCGGTGCTGGTGGCGTCGTCGCCAGCGTCGCGGTCTGCTCCACCGCGGCCGGCTCGTCCTCGTCCGGGACCGCCGGGAGCGCCGTGGTCACCTCCGCTGCGTTCGGCACGTCGGCCGTCTCCCGGACGTCGGCGGTCTCCTGGACGCCGGCCACCGGCTGGACGTCGGCCGTTCCCGGCGCGAGGCCGGCGGCCGTCTCAGGTGCAGGGCCGGCGGCCGTCTCAGGTGTCGCGCTGACGGCCCTTCTCGGTGCGAGGGGTGCCACCTCCGCCGGTGGGGTGGGGGCCGCTGCGCCGGGGGGTGGCACCGGGCGTCCGCGGCCGACCGAGCCGTCGGGAAGCAGCCGGCGGGTGTCCGGCTCCGTCGAGGAGTCGTGGGGCATCTGTGGCTTTCCGGCTCGATCGGGACCGCTGTCGGGTCCCGGGTACGACGAAGCCGCCGACCCCCGGGCACCCGGATCGGGTACCGCGGGTCGGCGGCTGCGTCAACGTGAGGGCTTCATCGCTGAGGGCGACGATAGCCGCCCGGGTCAGCGGGAGACGTGCGCCTCGCTGTCGGTCTCGATGATGTCGACCGCGATGTCTCGGAGCTTGCTCTCGTACTCACGTGCGTGGTGCCCGCAGAACACGAGGTCGCTTCCGCTGGAAAGCACCACACGGACCTTGGCCAGAGCACCACAACGGTCGCAGTGGAAGGGAACGACGAGCTCATCGGTGGGCGGGGTCGTCGTCAGCGTCTGGGTCATCTGGCTCATCACTCGCTCTCTACCGCACGGACCCGCGACTGCGGATCGGCCTCCTGCACAGCGCCAGGATGACCCCTCATGTTCCCGTTCCGGCACCCGATGTGCACGGACTCGCCGAACGTGATGCGGCCGTGATAAGTCGGGTGCGGATGGAGCGGTACAGCAGGGGACTCGCTGGTTCGGATCTGGGTCCGGGTGGTGCACGTGTTCGTTGGGTTGGTCGCTGACGGGAGCCAGCGTGGGTCCGCTGCTGTTCTGACGTCTCCCACGCTACGCCGTCTACCCGCCCGGTGCCGCGATACACCGGCGCCCTCACCCCCCGGGTGAGATGACGGTGCCGCGTCTCGGCGCACTTGTGCGGCGGCGGTCTGGCCGTGCGGGGAGCTCCGGCCGTGCGCACACTCAGGTGGCGGGGTTGCTCGTCGTCGTTGTGGGGGGGCCATGAGCTCGGACTCGGCCGTCCGGTCGGTGCTGGCCGGCCTGGACAGCTCCAGGTCGTGGCAGGAGGAGCTGTACCGGGACGTCCACCAGCACCCGGAGCTGTCGCACCAGGAGCAGCGCACGGCGGGCCTGGTCGCCGGCCGGCTGCGGAGCGCCGGGTTCGAGGTGCACGAGGGGGTGGGCGGCACCGGGGTGGTCGGCGTCCTGCGCAACGGGGACGGCGCGACGGTGCTGCTGCGGGCGGACATGGACGCCCTACCGGTCCGGGAGGCGACCGGGCTGCCCTACGCCAGCGAGGCGACCGCCACCGACGGCGACGGCAACGAGGTGCCGGTGATGCACGCCTGCGGCCACGACGTGCACGTGGCGTGCCTGGCCGGGGCTGCGCAGCTGCTGGCCGACGGCAGGCAGCACTGGAAGGGGACGCTGGTCGCCCTGTTCCAGCCGGCGGAGGAGACGGGGGACGGCGCCCGGGGGATGGTGGACGGCGGGCTGGCCGAGCTGGTCCCCACCCCGCAGGTGGCGCTGGCCCAGCACGTGATGCCGCTGCGCACCGGTCGGGTCGGGACCCACGCCGGCTCCGCGCTGACCACCGCCGCCAGGTGATCCTCGACCATCGTTCGAGCGCCGTCGCCCAACTCTTCGGCCGGCTGGAACAGCGCGACCACCCGGCCGTGCCAGGCGGTCCGGGCGTCGGACAGCAGCGCAGCCGCTCCGAGCAGGCAGGTCACGTGCACGTCGTGGCCGCAGGCGTGCATCACCGGCACCTCGTTGCCGTCGAGGTCCCGGGCGGTGACCGTGCTGGCGTAGGGCAGGCCGGTCTGCTCCTTGACCGGCAACGCGTCCATGTCCGCGCGCAGCAGGACCGTCGGGCCGTCGCCGTTGCGCAGCAGCCCCACCACGCCGGTCCCGCCGACTCCCGCGTGCGTCTCGTAGCCGGCCACGGTGAGCCACTGCGCGACCGAGGCGGCGGTGCGGTGCTCCTCGTGGGAGAGCTCGGGATGGGCGTGCAGGTCGCGGTAGCAGTCCTCCAGGCGGGTCCGCATGCCCTCGAGTCCCTGCACGACTCCCGTGACCGCCGAACCTGCTGAGGCCATCGGTGGTCTCCTCTCCCGGGTCCCTCGCCGCTGCCGGGTGGGTCCCCGGTCCCGGCCACTTCCACGGTAAGCCCGCGCCGCGGGCGGCGGCACCGCGAGCCGGCGGCGGTGGCTCAGCCCAGCGCCGGTTGCACGGCGAAGCGCGCCGACTGCCCCGGTCGCAGCTGCGCGACCACCGGCAGGTCCTGGGGGTGCACGACGGCGATGACCGGGTAGCCACCGGTGACCGGGTGGTCGGCGAGGAACACGACGGGCTGTCCGTCCGGCGGCACCTGCACCGCACCCTCGACCAGCCCCTCGGAGGGCAGCTCCTCGACCCGCGACCGCTCGAGGCTGGGGCCGGAGAACCGGACCCCGACCCGGTCGGATGCCGCGGTCACCTCGAACCGCCGGCTGCCCAGCACCTCCAGGGCAGCGGGGCTGAACCTGTCCACACGCGGTCCGGGCACCACGCGCAGCAGCGGCTCCGAGGGCAGCGCCCGGACGGGTGCGACGTCCACGCCCGGCGTCGGGCCGGCGGGGTGACCGGTCGGCAGTCGGTCCCCGTCGCGCACCGGATCCGGCCCAAGGTGCGCGAGCACGTCGGTCGCGCAGGCACCCAGGACCGGTGGCACAGCCAGCCCACCGCGGACCGCGAGGTACGTGCGGACGCCCGCAGGCGGCATACCGAGCTCGACCACCTCGCCGGCAGCGACCGCGACCGGCGCGTTCCCGTCGCGGGCTCGCCCACCGACCCGGACCGGGCACGGGGCGCCGGTGAGCGCCACGGTGGTCGCGCACGTGGCGCGGACTGCGAGGCCACCGAAGGTCGTCTCCAGCGCGGCCGCGTCCTCGGGGTTGCCGACGAGCCGGTTGGCCAGCCGCAGGCTGGGCCGGTCGGCGGCCCCGGACCGACCGACACCGAGGTGCGCCAGACCCGGCCGACCCAGGTCCTGGACGGTGGTGAGCGGGCCGGCTCGCAGCACCTCGATCACGGGTGCGCCTCGGTGAACCGCACCGTGGTGCCGGGGGTCAGGAGGGCAGGGGGGTCTCGCTGCAGGTCCCACAGCGGCGCGGAGGTGTGGCCGATGAGCTGCCAGCCTCCGGGGCCCTCGCCGGGATAGACGCCGGTGAACTCACCGGCCAGGGCGACCGAGCCCGCCGGCACCTTGGTGCGCGGGGTGGACCGGCGCGGCACCACCAGCGCGGGGTCGCCGCCGGCGACGTAGGCGAACCCCGGCGCGAAGCCGGTGAAGGCGACGACGTAGTCCGCCGCCTGGTGCCGCCGCACCACCTCGTCACTTGGTATGCCGGTCAGCTGGGCGACGTCTGCGAGGTCGGCTCCGTCGTAGGTCACCTCGATGGTGACGTGGCGCTGCTGCGCGGTCCCCGTGCCGCCGTCCAGGTCGGTGGCCGCGATGGTGTCGCGAAGGCGGGCGTGGCTGGTGCTCGCGTCGAAGGTGAGCAGCAACGTGAGGGCGGCCGGCACCAGGTCCACCACACCGTGGGGGCGGCTCCGCTGGAGGGCGCGGTGGAGCGTCATGACCTGGGCCAGGTCGTCGCACTCGACGAGCAGGCCGGAGTACCCGGCGGGCAGGAACCGCATCACGCACTCGTGGACGGCTCGCCCGTGAAGCGGCGCAGCTCCACGCCGGCGTCGTGCAGCGCCTGCTTCACCGCGCGGGCCATCTCGACCGCCCCCGGGGTGTCGCCGTGCACGCAGATC
>JAICZD010000148.1 GCA_025933855.1 Modestobacter sp.
AGCAGCTGGGGCAGCAGCGTGGTCAGGGAGGCGGTCCCACCGGAACTGTCCACATCCCAGGGCTACGCCTGTCACCGGAGGAGTGCAACCACCTCACCGACCTTGTTCGCCGATGACAAATGTTGCTCCGTAGATCCACCCCGGGGTAAGCAGACAGCCAGGAGGACGACGAGCAGCCTCGGTGCATGGCGCTGCCTACGGTCGATGCCCGGCACGACCTGCGCGCGCGGGAACGGGCGGAGAACTTCCCCGTCGCGCTGCGGGTGCTGCCGCGTGCGCTGGGCCGGGACCTGCGGGCGGTCTACGACGTGGTCCGCACCATCGACGACCTCGGCGACGAGTTCCC
This sequence comes from Modestobacter sp., assembly GCA_025933855.1. GTDB lineage: Bacteria > Actinomycetota > Actinomycetes > Mycobacteriales > Geodermatophilaceae > Modestobacter. The sequence continues at coordinate 347 of JAICZD010000148.1, forward strand.
CGGGGACCGGTCCGCGGCCCTGGACGCCTTCGCCGCCGACCTGGCCCGGGTGTGGTCGACGGGAACGCCGCACGCCGCGGTGCTGGCCCGGCTCGTGCCGACCGTCCGCCGCCACGACCTTCCGCGGGACCCCTTCGACCGGCTGGTCCGGGCCAACCTGCAGGACCAGCAGGTGCACCGGTACGAGCGGTTCGCCGACCTGCTGGACTACTGCGCGCTGTCCGCGGCACCGATCGGCGAGCTGGTGCTGCGGCTGTTCGGCGAGCCGGGCCCCCGCCAGCTGGCGCTGTCCGCCCAGGTCTGCGCCGGACTGCAGGTGGTGGAACACCTGCAGGACGTCGCCGAGGACCGGCGCAACGGCCGGGTCTACCTCCCGCAGCGGGACCTGGCCGCGCACGGCGTGGACGAGTCCGACCTCGACGCGGCCACCGCTCCCCCGCAGCTGCGCCGCCTGGTCGCCGCCGAGGCCGACCGGGTCGCCACCCTGCTGGCCGCCGGCCCCCCGCTGCTGGCCTCGCTGCGCGGCTGGGCCCGCCTGGCGGTGGCCGGTTACCTGGCCGGCGGGGCCGCCGCCCTGGACGGGCTGCGGCGGATCGACCACGACGTGCTCGGTGTGGAGCCGCGGACCCGGCGCCGGGACGTCGCCCGCCACCTCGGCCGCGCGCTGGTCGCCGTCCGGAAGGAGGGCCCGTGCTGAGCCCGACCCTCGAGGCCGCCTACGAGGCGTGCGAGACCGTCACCCGGGATCAGGCCCGGAACTTCTACTACGGCATCCGGCTGCTGCCCGCCGACCGGCGGGCGGTGCTGTGCTCGGTGTACGCCCTCGCCCGGCGGATCGACGACATCGGCGACGGCGACCTGCCGGCCGCGGAGAAGGCCGCGCGCCTGGCCGACGTGCGGCAGTCCGTCGAGCACCTGTCGGCCGGCCAGGACGCCGGCGACCCGGTGCTCACCGCGCTGGCCGACGCCGCCCGCCGCTACCCGATCCCGCTGGGCGCCTTCGGTGAGCTGGTCGACGGCGTGGAGCGCGACGTCGCCATGGACAGCAGCGGCCTGCGGTACGCCACCTTCGCCGAGCTCGTCGACTACTGCCGCTGCGTGGCCGGCTCGGTCGGCCGGCTGTGCCTGGGCGTCTTCGGCAGCCGGCCGGACCCTCGGGCCGCCGGGCATGCCGACGCGCTGGGCATCGCCCTGCAGCAGACCAACGTGCTGCGCGACATCCGCGAGGACCTCCTGCACGGCCGGGTGTACCTGCCGGAGGAGGACCTCGCGCACTTCGGCGTGGACCTGCGGATCGACGACGACGGCGTCCTGGTCGACGAGGACGGCGCGCTGAGCGCGCTGATCCGGCACGGGTGCCGCCGGGCGCAGGACTGGTACGACGAGGGCCTGCGGCTGGTGCCGCTGCTGGACCGGCGCAGCGCCGCCTGCTGCCTGGCCATGTCCGGCATCTACCGGCGGCTCACCCAGCGGATCGCCGCCGATCCCGGCGCGGTCCGCGACCAGCGGCTGTCCCTGTCCGGCCGGGAGAAGGCCACGGTGGCCGCCCGCGCGCTGGCCGGGCGCGCGGCATGAGCGTCCGGACGGCGGTGGTGGGCGGCGGCCTGGCCGGGCTGACCGCGGCGCTGCGCTGCGCCGACCGGGAAGAGGAGGTCACGCTGTTCGAGGCCCGGCCGCGTCTCGGCGGGCTGACCAGCTCCTTCTCCCGCGGCGAGCTGCAGGTCGACACCGGCCAGCACGTCTTCCTCCGCTGCTGCACCGCCTACCGGTCGCTGCTGGACCGGCTGGGTGTGGCCGACCGGGTCACCCTCCAGCGCCGGCTCACCATCCCGGTCGCCCGGCCGGGCGGGAACGGACCGGCCGGGCCGGTCCGGGCGACGCTCCGGCGCGGCCCCCTCCCCGCCCCGCTGCACCTGGCCGGCACGCTGGCCCGGTACCGGCTGCTGCCGCCGGTCGACCGGCTGCGCGTGGCCCGCGGCGCGCTGGCGCTGCGCGGCGTCGACCCGGCCGATCCGGCCAGCGACCAGCGCTCCTTCGGCGACTGGCTGGCCGGTTCCGGGCAGAACGCCCGGACGGCGGCCGCGCTGTGGGACCTGGTCGGCGTGGCCGCGCTCAACGCACCGGCCGACGCGGCGTCGCTGGCGTTGGCGGCCATGGTCTTCCGGACGGGGCTGCTCACCGACGCCGCCGGCGCGGACATCGGCTGGTCCCGGGTGCCGCTGCAGGAGCTGCACGGCACGGCCGGCCGGCGGTCGCTGGCCGACGCCGGTGCCACGGTGCGCACCGGCACCCGGATCCAGGGCCTGCGCCGGCACGGCGACGAGTGGACGCTGCGGACCCGGGACGGCGACGTCCACACCGCCGACCGGGTGGTGCTCGCCGTTCCGCCGGCCGCGGCCGAGAGCCTGCTGCCGCCCGGCGCCGTGCCGCTGAGCCCCGGCTGGGCGGAGCGCCTGGGCAGCGCGCCGATCGTCAACGTGCACGTGGTCTACGACCGGCCGGTGCTCGACGGGCCCTTCCTGGCGGTGGTGGACAGCCCGCTGCAGTGGGTCTTCGACCGGACGGCGGCCGCCGGCTGCACCCGCGGCCAGTACGTCGCGGTGTCCCTGTCGGCCGCCCAGCAGGTCGTCGGGCTGCCGGCGGCGCAGCTGTGCGCGCGCATCCTGCCCGCGCTGGCCGACGTGCTGCCGGCCGCGCGCGGCGCCCGGGTGCTGGACAGCTTCGTCACCCGGGAGCGGGAGGCGACCTTCGACCCGGCCCCCGGCCAGGCCGGACGGCGACCGCAGCCAGCAACGACGGAGGCGGGACTGGTGCTGGCCGGCGCGTGGACGGCCACCGGCTGGCCGGCGACGATGGAGGGTGCGGTGCGCAGTGGACACGCGGCCGTCGCGGCACTCGACGGACCGGGCGCGGTGCAGGCCCCGCGGACGGCGGTGGCCGCATGACCGCCGTGCTGGCCCCGCGGGCACTGGACCGGTGCCGGACCTCGGTGCTGCCGGCGATGCGGGCCGCGGTCGCCCGCCTCGACCCGGCCAGCCGGCGGGTGACCGGCTACCACCTGGGCTGGACCGAGGCCGACGGCACGCCCCGGGAGGGCAGCGCCGGCAAGGCCGTGCGCCCCGCGCTGGCGCTGCTGTCCGCGGAGCTGGCCGGCGCCCCCGCCGAGGTGGGCGTGCCCGGAGCGGTGGCCGTCGAGCTGGTGCACAACTTCTCGCTGCTGCACGACGACGTGATGGACGGCGACACCGAGCGGCGGCACCGGCGCACCGTGTGGTCGCTGTGGGGCGAGCCCTGCGCCATCCTGGCCGGCGACGCGCTGCTCGCCCTGGCCGCCGAGGTGCTGCTGGAGAGCGGCTCCCCGCGCGCCGGCACGGCCGCCCGGGAGCTGATGGTCGCCACCCGGGAGCTGATCCGCGGGCAGGTCGCGGATCTGTCCTTCGAGACCCGGACGTCGGTGGGCCTGGACGAGTGCATGGCGATGGCCGACGGCAAGACCGGTGCCCTGCTGGGGATCAGCACGTGCATCGGCGCCGAGCTGGCCGGCGCACCCCCGGCGGTCGTGGACGCCCTGCGCGACTCCGGCCGGCACCTCGGTGCCGCCTTCCAGCTGGTGGACGACCTGCTGGGCATCTGGGGCGACCCGGCCACCACGGGCAAACCGGTGCTGTCGGACCTGCGCGCCCGCAAGAAGTCGCTCCCGGTCACCTACGTGCTCGGCCGCGGTGGCGCGCCGGGACGCGCCCTGGCCGACTGGTACGCCACCGCCCCGGGTCCGGCCGGCGACGCCGAGGAGGACCTGCGCCGGGCCGCGGCCCTGGTGGAGGACGGCGGCGGGCGGGCCTGGGCCGCCGCCGAGGCCGACGAGTACCTGCGCCGGGCCGAGGCGGCCCTGGACCGGGTGGCCCTTCCGCCCGGCCCGCACGCCGAGCTGACCGAGCTCGGCCGTTTCCTGATCCGGAGAACCAGCTGATGACGCTGACCACGAGCCGGACGGACCCGGTGCCGGCCGCGGCGGCGGGCACGGCCCTGCAGCGGGCGGTCGACCGGCTCCGCGGGCTGCAGCACCCCGACGGCTGGTGGAAGGGCGAGCTGCAGACCAACGTCACCATGGACGCCGAGGACCTGCTGATGCGGGAGTTCCTCGGCATCCGCACCGCCGAGGAGACCGCCGGGGCGGCCCGCTGGATCCGCTCCCAGCAGCGCGCGGACGGCACCTGGGCGACGTTCGCCGGCGGCCCTCCCGACCTGTCCACCACGGTGGAGGCCTGGGTGGCGCTGCGACTGGCCGGCGACGCGCCCGCGGACCCGCACATGACCCGCGCCGCGGCCTACGTCCGGGCGCACGGCGGCGTGCGCGCCGGCCGGGTCTTCACCCGGATCTGGCTGGCCCTGTTCGGCCTGCACCCCTGGGACCAGCTGCCGGCGCTGCCGCCGGAGATGGTGCTGCTGCCCCGCTGGGCGCCGCTGAACGTCTACGACTTCGCCTGCTGGGCCCGGCAGACGATCGTGCCGCTCACCGTCGTGGCCAGCACCCGCCCGGTGCGCCCGCTGCCCTTCGGCATCCCCGAGCTGGAGGTGCCCGGCCCTCCGGCCGTGTCCGGCAGCCGGTTCTGGCGGCTGTTCGACCGGGTGCTGCACGCCTACGACCGGCACCCGCTGCCGCCGCTGCGCCGGCTGGCGGTGCGCCGGGCGCTGCGCTGGGTGCTCGACCGGCAGGAGGCCGACGGCTCCTGGGGCGGCATCCAGCCGCCGTGGGTGTACTCGCTGCTCGCCCTGGAGGTGACCGGGTCAGCGGGCTCCCCGGCGATGGCCGCCGGGATCGCCGGCCTCGAGGGGTTCCTCGTCCGGGAGCCGACCGCCGACGGGATCGTGCGCCGCCTGGAGGCCTGCCAGTCCCCCGTCTGGGACACCGGCCTGGCGCTCATCGCGCTGCGGGACGCCGGCGTGCCGGCCGACGACCCGGCCGTGCGGCGGGGCGCCGACTGGCTGCTGGGCGAGGAGATCGGGGTGACCGGTGACTGGGCGGTCCGCCGTCCGAAGCTGGCGCCCGGCGGCTGGGCCTTCGAGTTCGCCAACGACGGGTACCCCGACATCGACGACACCGCCGAGGTGGCGATGGCGCTGCGCCGGTCGGCGGCACCCGGCCGGGATGCCGCGATCGCGCGCGGGCTCGCCTGGGTGCTCGGCATGCAATCGTCGGACGGCGGCTGGGCGGCCTTCGACGCGGACAACACCAGCTCGCTGCCCGCGCGGCTGCCCTTCTGCGACTTCGGCGCGGTGACCGATCCGCCGTCGGCCGACGTGACCGCGCACGTGGTGGAGGCGCTGGCCGCCGAGGGCCGCGCGGCCGAGCCGGCCTGCCGCCGCGGCGTCCGGTGGTTGCTGGACGCGCAGGAGCCGGACGGCTCCTGGTTCGGCCGCTGGGGCGCCAACCACGTGTACGGCACCGGTGCGGCGGTGCCGGCCCTGGTCGCCGCCGGCGTTCCCCGGTCCGGTTCGGCGGTGCGGCGGGCGGTCGCCTGGCTGGAGGGCACCCAGCAGGCCGACGGCGGGTGGGGCGAGGACCTGCGCTCCTACCGCGACCCCGCCTGGGTGGGCCGCGGGGAGCCGACGGCGTCCCAGACGGCGTGGGCCCTGCTGGCGCTGCTGGCGGCCGGCGAGCGGTCGGCGACCGTGACCCGCGGAGTGGCCTGGCTGGTCCGGCACCAGCGTGCCGACGGCGGCTGGGACGAGCCGCAGTTCACCGGCACCGGCTTTCCCGGCGACTTCTACATCAACTACCACCTCTACCGGCTGGTGTTCCCGGTGTCCGCGCTGGGCCGGTACCTGGCCGGATGCGCCGCGGCCGGCGCCGGCAGCGGAGCGGGGATGCGCCGGTGACCGGAACCGGGCCGCCGGTGGTGGCCACACCGCTGCGCACCGAGTACGCCGCCGTCCGCAGCTCCGTACCGGGCCTGCGGGTGGAGCGGACCGGCCGCGGCCCGGGCCGGTCGGCGGGCTGGGCGGCCGGCCGCGCCGCCGGGCCGGTGCTCGTCGCCGGGGTCGCCGGCGCCCTGACCGACGAGCTGCGCCCCGGTGATCTCGTGGTGGCCGGTGAGGTGACCGACGGGACGACGACGGTGCGCTGCCCCGCCGCGCCGCTGCTGGCCGGCGCGCTGGCCCGGCGCGGGCTGACCGCCGTGCTGGGCCGGCTGGCCACCTGGCCGACCGTGGTCTCCGGCATCACCCGCGACCGGCTGGCCGGCACCGGCGCGCTCGCCGTCGACACCGAGACGCTCCCGCTGGCCGCGGCTGCCGGGAAGGGGCCGTTCGCCGCGGTGCGCGCCGTCGTCGACACCCCGCACGATCCGCTCCTGCACCCGGCAACGATCGGGCACGGCCTGCGGGCCCTGCGCTCGCTGCGCGCCGCCGCTCCGGTGCTGGCCGAGTGGGCGGCCGCGCTCGGTCCCCGGGAACTCACGCCGGCCGGCCCGGGCTGCTGCTCCGGCGGGGCGACCCGGCCGGTGCAGGGCGCACCGGCGGCCGGTCCCGACCTGGTACTGGTGGCCGGCTCGGCGGACGCGCCCGCGGTGCGCCTGGTCGAGGACGCCGAACGGGCCGGGTGCCCGGCGCACCTCATCCAGGACGCCGGCGCGGTCGACCTGCGGTGGCTGGCCGGCACCACCCGGATCCGCCTGACCGCCGCCATCCCGCTCCCACCCCACCTGGTCGAGGACCTGGTGACCTGCCTGTCCGGCCTCGGCCCGGTCACCGTGCGAGCCGGGCACGGGGGCGGAGAGCACGGGGGTGGAGAGCACGAGGCCGATGCGTACCTGGACGACTCGTCCGCTGTTCCCCGGAGGTGAACCGACCGTGGCCATGCCGCTCCGTCAGACCGCACGACTCGGCAGCTACCTGCTCAAGCAGAAGCTGCTGCGGCGGGACAAGTTCGCCCTGCTCGTCGAGCTCGAGCCGCTGTTCGCCTGCAACCTCAAGTGCGCCGGGTGCGGCAAGATCCAGGAGCCGCACACCCTGCTCAAGCAGCGGATGCCGGTCGAGCAGGCGGTGGCCGCGATCGAGGAGAGCGGCGCCCCGATGGTCTCCATCGCCGGCGGCGAGCCGCTGATGCACCCGCAGATCGACGAGATCGTCCGCCAGTTGCTGGCCCGGAAGAAGATCGTGTTCCTGTGCACCAACGCCGTCCTGCTGCCCAGGCACCTGCACAGGTTCACGCCGCACAAGAACTTCTCCTGGATGGTGCACATCGACGGGCTGCGCGAGCGGCACGACGCGTCGGTGTGCAAGGACGGCGTCTTCGACCAGGCCGTGGCCGCGATCAAGCAGGCGCAGGCGGCCGGTTTCCGGGTGATGACCAACACCACCTTCTTCGACACCGACACCCCCGCCGACGTCATCGAGGTGCTGGACTACCTCAACGACGACCTGCGCGTCGACAACATGCAGATCTCCCCCGGGTTCGCCTACGAGAAGGCGCCCGACCAGGAGCACTGGCTGGGGGTCGAACAGACCCGGGAGCTGTTCCGCAAGGCCTTCGACGACGGCCGCCGGAGCAAGTGGCGGCTCAACCACTCGCCGATCTTCCTGGACTTCCTGGAGGGCAAGCGGGACCTGGCCTGCACCGCCTGGGCCATCCCCTCGTACTCGCTCAAGGGGTGGCAGAAGCCGTGCTACCTGATGGACGACGGCCACG
>JAICZD010000245.1 GCA_025933855.1 Modestobacter sp.
GGGCTCGGTGGTCGTCGCGGGCTCGGTGGTCGGCGCGGGCTCGGTGGTCGGCGCGGGGTCCGTGGTCGGCGTCGGGTCCGGGGGGTCCGCCGGCTGCGGCGTCTCCGCCGGCTGCGTCGTCTCCGCCGGCTGCGTCGTCTCCGCCGGCTGCGTGGTCCCCGTCGGGTCCGCCGGCCGCGTCGTCTGCGCCGGGGCCGTGGTCTCGCCCGGCTGAGCGGTCCCGGCCGGCTCCGCGGACGCGGAGGCCGGCGCGGAGGTCGCCGGAGCGGCGTACGCGGCGGTCGGCAGACCGAGCAGGGCCGCGGAAGCGACCGTCAGTGCAGCCAGGCTGAGCCGCGTTCGGCGCACATGGGCCTCCAGGAGGGCGCGGGACCGAGAACCGGCCGGGACCGATCCGTCACCGGACCGTAGCCGCCCGCCGAGCGCAGGCCAAGGGTCAGCTGTGCACCGAACGCTGCCGTTCCCCGGCACGCAGCACCGCCCCCTGGCCCAGCACGCGGTCGCCGCGCTCGGCGTCGGGGGCGTAGAGCACGGCCGACTGCCCCGGGGCCACCCCCCGCTGCCGCTCGTCCAGCGTGATGCGCAACCCACCCGACTCCACGGCGGTGACCTGGCACGGCGCCGGGGTGCCGTGGGCCCGCAGCTGCACGAGCGCGGCGAGCGGGAGGCCCGGCTCCGGGCCGGTCCACGTCGGCGGCCCGGTGACGACCTCGTCCACCTCCGACTGCTCGGCGGTCCCGACGGTGACCGTCCGGGTCACCGGCTCGATCGACAGGACGTAGCGCGGACGCTGGTCGGCGGTGTCGATACCCAGTCCGCGCCGCTGGCCGATGGTGAACCCGTGCGTGCCGGCGTGCTCGCCGACGGTCCGGCCGGTCGCCGCGTCGACCACCGGGCCCGGCTGGACGCCCAGCCGGCGGCTCAGGAAGCCGCGGGTGTCGCCGTCGGGGATGAAGCAGATGTCGTGCGAGTCCGGCTTGGTCGCCACCGCGAAACCGCGCTCGGCAGCGATGGCGCGCACCCGTTCCTTCGTCATCCACCCCAGCGGGAAGATCGCGCCGGCCAGCTGCCCGGCGGTGAGCACGCCCAGCACGTAGGACTGGTCCTTGGCCGCGTCCACCGACCGGCGGAGTTCACCGTCCGCCAAGCGGGCGTGGTGGCCGGTGACCACCGCGTCGAAGCCCAGCGCCCGCGCCCGGTCCAGCACCGCGGCGAACTTGATCTTCTCGTTGCAGCGCAGGCAGGGGTTCGGCGTCCGGCCGGCGGCGTACTCGGCGACGAAGTCGTCGACGACGTCCTCCCGGAAGCGGTCGGCCAGATCCCACACGTAGAAGGGGATGCCGAGCTCGTCGGCGACCCGGCGGGCGTCGTTGGCGTCCTCGACGCTGCAGCAGCCACGGGCACCGCTGCGCAGGGTCTGGCGGTCCGGGGACAGTGCCAGGTGGATCCCGGTCACCTCGTGCCCGGCGTCCACGGCCAGCGCCGCGGCGACCGCGGAGTCGACTCCTCCGCTCATCGCGGCGAGAACTCTCATCGCCGTCCCGTTCCGGCGCGGCGGGCCCGCTCCACCACGGGGGCGACCACCTCGAGCACCGCCTCGACGTCGGCGCCGGTCGAGGTGTGCCCCAGGCTGAACCGCAGCGAGCTGCGGGCCCGGTCCGGGTCGGCCCCGGTGGCCAGCAGGACGTGACTGGGCCGGGCCACCCCGGCGCTGCACGCCGATCCGGTGGAGCACTCGATGCCGCGGGCGTCCAGCAGCATCAGCAGCGCGTCGCCCTGCGCGCCGGGAAAGGACAGGTGGGCGTTGCCGGGCAGCCGGCCCGGCCCGCCGGCGACGACGTCGTCCAGCGGCGGCCCGTTCAGCTCGGCGTCGGGCACCTGCTCGACCACCCCGGCGACCAGCCGGTCGCGCAGCGCCGCGATCCGGGCGGTGCGCTCGGCCCGCTCCGCCACGGAGGTGGTGGTCGCCACGGTGAGCCCGACGATGGCGGCCACGTCCAGCGTGCCGGACCGGACGTCGCGTTCCTGGCCGCCGCCGTGCAGCAGCGGCGTGCACTCGGCGTCGCGGCGCAGCAGCAGTGCGCCGGCCCCCATCGGCCCACCGAGCTTGTGCCCGGTCATGGTCAGCGCGTCGACACCGCTGGCGGCGAAGTCCACCTGCAGCTGACCCACGGCCTGCACCGCGTCGGTGTGCAGCGGCACCCCCACGGCGTGTGCGGTGGCGGCCAGGGCGGCGACGTCGCTGACCGCGCCGATCTCGTTGTTGGCCCACATCACGCTGGCCACCGCGACGTCCGTGCCGTCGCCGAGGGCCTCGGCGAGGGCCGCGGGGGTGACCCGGCCGGTGGGCGCGACCTGCAGCCAGGTGACCTCGGCGTCGTCGTGCTTCTCCAGCCACTCCACGCTGTCCAGGACGGCGTGGTGCTCGGCCGGGCTGACCACGATGCGACGGCGGCGCTGGTCGGCGGCGCGCCGGGCCCAGAACATGCCCTTGACCGCCAGGTTGTCACCCTCGGTGCCGCCGCCGGTGAACAGCACCTCCGACGGGCGCGCACCCAGCGCCTCGGCCAGCCGTTCGCGCGACTGCTCCGCCACCCGGCGCGCCTCCCGCCCGCTGGCGTGCAGGGACGAGGCGTTGCCGACCCGGGCCAGCTGCTCGGTCATCGCCGCGAGCGCTGCGGGGAGCATCGGGGTGGTCGCCGCGTGGTCCAGATAGGTCATGGCGCAGCCAGCGTAACCGCGCCCGCGGGCACCTCCGCCGGGCCGACCGGAGCCGCGGCCCGACGGGCCACCGCGGCGCCGACCACGGCCAGCGCGCTGTACGCCGCCACGGCCGCGAGCACCGCCGTCCGGAGCGGGAACACCTGGGCTGCGGCGGCTGCCACCAGGATGCCGGTCAGGCCGACGCACAGCGCCGAGCCGGTGACGTCGGCGATCTGCAGGGCCGCGGAGTCCGCGCCGAGCCGGGACTCCGGCGACTGCGCGAGGAGCAGCACGCTGAGGCTCGGCATGCCCAGGCCCATGCCGAGCCCGGCCACGGCCCAGGTCAGGTAGGCGGCCCAGCCTGCTCCGCCGGGGACGGCGATCAGTGCCGTGCCGGCCACACCCGCCGCGACCAGCACGAAGCCGCCCTGCAGCAGCCGCACCCGCGGGGTGTCCGGATGCCGGCCCTGCCACTGGGACGCCGCGGCCCAGCCGACGGCGCCGGCGGTGAGCGGCACGCCCGCGGCGGTGGGGCTGTACCCGTGTAAGAAGGTCAGGGCGAGCGGCAGCAGCGCATCCATGCCGAAGAACGCCCCGGCCAGCAGGCCGCGTGCGGCGACGACGGTCGGCAGTCCGCGGCGGAGCCGGGCCACCCCGGCCGGGAACAGCGGCCGCAGGCCCGCGGCGAGCGCGGCGAGCCCGGCGACGGCGATCGCTGCGGCGAGCAGGTCCAGCCGCTGCCCGGCGTACTGCAGGGCGCCGACGCCCAGCCCGGCCAGCACTGCCCACCAGCGGCGCGCGCGGGCCGGTGGGGGTGGCGCCGCCGGGACCGCGAGTCCGCGCAGCGCGGGCAGCACCAGCGCCAGGCCGGCCGCGATGAGCGGCAGCAGTCCCAGGAACACCCACCGCCAGCTCGCCGCGCTGGTGAGGAAGCCGGCCACCAGAGGTCCGACCAGCGCCGGCAGCACCCAGGCCGCGGCCATCGCGCCGAACAGCCGGGGTCGCAGGGCCTCGTCGTAGGCCTGCCCGGCCACCAGGTAGAGGCTGACCCCGATCAGACCGCCGCCCAGGCCCTGCACCGCCCGGCCGGCGACGAACAGCGCCATGTCCCCGGCCAGCCCGCAGGCGAGCAGGCCGGCCGCGAAGACGCCCACCCCCCGCAGCAGCGCCCGCCGCGGGCCCTTCCGGTCACCGGCGTCCCCGCCGACCACCATGCCCACGACCTGGGCGACGAGGAAGGCGGTGAACGGCCAGCCGTACCAGGCCAGCCCGTGCAGCTCGGCGACCGCGGTCGGCATCGCCGTCGCCACGGCCATCGACTCGAAGGCCACGAAGGTGACCAGCATGAGCAGCCCGGCGGTGGTCAGCCGATGCCGGGAGTCCAGCACGCCCGGCGTCGATCCCATGGTCCCCCTCAACTCCCCGCCGGCCCGGACCCTTCCCCGGACGCGCATCGAGCGCCGACCCGGTCGGATCGGCGCTCGACGTCGCTGGAACGGTCTCGCCGCAGGGCCCCGCCGCGAGCCCGCGACGGTGGGGAAGGGTCAGGCCCCCTTGCAGGGTCCCGCCGCGAGCTCGCGAGGGGTGGTGGTTGGCAAGGGTCAGGCCCCGCTCAGAGGCTCGCCCCGAGCCTGCGAGGGGTGAGGAGAGCGGGGTCCTTTATTTGCGGGCGGTGATCTTCTCCGTCGCGGCGGGGACGACGGTGTTCAGGTCGCCGACCACGCCGAAGTCGGCGA
>JAICZD010000174.1 GCA_025933855.1 Modestobacter sp.
AACCCGGAGGAGCCCGGCGCGGTCGACCTGCTGGCCGCGCTCGCCGACCGGGTCGGAGCCGACGTGGCCATCGCCGAGGACCCCGACGCCGACCGCTGCGCGGTGGTCTGCGACGGCCGGCAGCTGACCGGCGACGAGGTCGGCGCCCTGCTGGCCGACTGGCTGCTGCGGCGCGGGGTCCGCGGCACCTACGCCGCCTCCCTGGTCAGCGGCTCGCTGCTCTACCAGCTCACCCAGGCGCACGGTGTGCCGTTCGCCGAGACCCCGACCGGCTTCAAGTGGATCATCCGCGCCGGAACGGCGGAGGCGCCCCTGGTCTTCGGCTACGAGGAGGCGCTCGGCTACGCGGTGACCCCGTCGGTGGCGCGTGACAAGGACGGCATCTCCGCCGCCCTCGCCGTCGCGCTGCTGGCCGCCGAGCTGGCCGCATCGGGCCGGACGCTGACCGACCGGCTGGACGAGCTGGCCCGCGAGCACGGCCTGTTCGCCACCGGCCAGCTGTCGGTGCGGGTCGAGGACCTCTCGCTCATCTCCGACGCGATGCACCGGCTGCGGGCCGATCCGCCGCGCCGGCTGCTGGGGCGGCCGGTGGAGGCGGCGGACCTGGCCGGGTCGGACCCGCCGGTGGACGCCGTCCGGCTGCTCGGCGACGGCGTGCGGGTCATCGTGCGGCCCAGCGGGACCGAGCCGAAGCTCAAGGCGTACCTGGAGACCGTCGTCCCGGTGCACGACGACGCCGGCGTGCTCGCCGCCCGGGGGCGCGGCGAGGAGGAGCTGGACCAGCTGCGCGCCGAGATGTCGGCGGCGCTCGGCCTCTGACCACCAGGAGCAGCCCCGGAACGGAGGAGCAGTGGACGTACACGCACTGGCGTTCGACGTCTTCGGCACGGTGGTCGACTGGCGCGCCGGGGTGAGCGGCGAGGTGCGGCGACTGCTGGGCGACCGGGTCGACGCCCCGGCGTTCGCCGACGCGTGGCGGGGCCGGTACGCGCCGTCCATGGACCGGGTGCGCACCGGAGAGCTGCCCTGGACCCCGCTGGACGCCCTGCACCGCAGCTCTCTCGACGAGCTGCTGGCCGAGCTCGGCGTCCCCGGCGTGGACGAGCCCACCCGGGCCGAGCTGGTGCTGGCCTGGCACCGGCTGGACCCGTGGCCCGACGCCGTGGCCGGGCTCACCCGGCTGCGGAGGCGCTACGTGCTGGCGCCGCTGTCCAACGGCAACGTCGCCCTGCTGGTGGACGTGGCCAGGCGGGCCGGGCTGCCCTGGGACCTCGTGCTGGGCGCGGAGATCGTGCAGCACTACAAGCCCGACCCCGAGGTCTACGACTCCGTGCCGCGGCTGCTGGCGCTGCGGCCGGAGCAGGTGCTGATGGTCGCCGCCCACGTCTCCGACCTGGCCGCGGCCCGCGACCGCGGCCTGCGGACGGCGTACGTGCACCGGCCGGACGAGTACGGCGGGCTCCGGACCCCACCGGCCGCCGATCCGGACGCCGACCTGTCGGTGTCGTCGCTTCCCGAGCTGGCCGACCGGCTGGGCGCCTGACCGCTGCTCCGCACGCGGGTCAGGCGTAGGACGGCGGGTAGTTCGGGTCCGGAACCGGGTTCCCGCCCGCGGGTGGTGGGCCGTACCGGTTCGGGCCGCCGTCGCCGCGCAGGAAGCCGGTCTGCACCAGCAGCAGGATGCCGCCGACCAGCGGGATGAGCCCGAAGAGCAGCCACCAGGCGGAGTGCCCGCGGTCGTGCAGCCGGGTGACCTGCGAGGAGATCGACGGCACGATGGTCAGCACGAACACCGCGAGGGTGAACCAGCCGGCCTGCAGCGAGCCCGATGCGCCGGTGGAGGTGGCGGATCCGTCCACCGTCGCGAAGCCGAACGCGAGGTCGGCCGCGAAGGCGAGGATGCTCAGCACCAGGATCGGCACGAAGTAGTGCAGCCAGTAGGTGCGGCGGGTGATCCGCCCGCGCCGGAGGTACCACTGCCCGAAGCCCATCGACAACCTTCCCGAGACGAGACCGACCGGAACCCGGGCGGCGGTTCATCGTCGCGTCGGGCCCCGGCGGAGGGCATCCCCCGGGCGGGTGAGGACGAGCAGGTCAGAGCCGGTAGGGCAGGCTGCCCGGCTGGCCGGCACCGACCGGTGGCCCGTACCGGTTCGGGCCGCCGTCGCCGCGGAGGAAGCCGTTCTGCACGAAGAGCAGGACGGCGCCGACGATCGGCAGGAAGACCCAGGCCAGCCACCACGCCGAATGGCTGCGGTCGTGCAGCCGGGTCACCGCAGCGGAGATCGTCGGAACGGTGGTCAGCAGCGTCACCAGCAGCGCGAACGGCCCGCCGGTGCCGACCTCGTACGCGGGCGGCGGGCCGCCGTAGGTCAACACGTCGCCGAATCCGAACGACTGGTCGGCCAGGCCGGCCAGGAGGCCGAGCACCGCTATCGGCAGCGTGTAGTGCAGCCACCAGGTGCGCCGGGTGATCCGCCCGCGCCGCACGTACCACTGGGCGAAGGTCACCACGCCACGGTCTCCCGGCAGCCGCTGCGCAGCGCGCGCTGCGCCGCCTCGAGCACCCGGACGACGTCCCGGCCGAACGCCGCGTCGCACGGATGGGCTCCGCCGGTGAGCGCGGCCGCGGTCAGCTCCTGGACGGCGACCTGGTGCGCGGTCACCGCGGAGTCGGCGTCCGGCAGCAGCACCAGCCGGCCGGCGTCCCCGTGCACCCAGGTCTCGATGCCGCCGGCCAGCGGTGCCACGGTGTGCGAGAGCGTCACGGTGCTGGCACGTCCCTGCTCGTGGGTGAGCACCAGGTGCACCGTGTCCCGCAACCCGGCGCCGGCCAGCACGGCCGTGACCCGGCCGAGAGCGGGGACCAGCAGCGAGAGGGCGTGCGGGCCGATGTCCCACAACGCGCCGTGCTCCGCCCGCCACGGTGAACCCTCGAACGGGCTTCCGGCCAGCGAGCCCAGCCAGGTCATCGACCCGCCGGCGAGCGTGGTCCGCGCCGCCTGTTCCAGCCAGGTCGACGTGGCGGTGCGGAACCGGGCGGTGAAGAAGACCACCGAGGCGACACCGGCGGCCTCGGTCGCCGCGACCACCCGGTCGGCCGCCGCGGTGGACAGCGCCACCGGCTTCTCCAGCAGCAGGTGCTTGCCGGCGGCCGCGGCCCGCTCGGCCAGCGGCGCCTGCACGTCCGGCGGCAGGGCGAAGCTGACCGCGTCGACGTCGGCCAGCAGCGCGTCCACGTCGTCGGTGCCGGGCACGTCGAACCGCGCGCCCACCGCCTTGGCCTTCGCCAGGTCCCGCCCCCACACGCCGACCAGTTCGGCGTCCGGGTGCTCGGCCAGCGAGGTGGCGTGCACGGCGCTCGCCCAGTGGCCGGTGCCCAGCACGCCGAACCGCATGCTCATGCCTCCGCACTGTCGATGACGGCCGGGCGAGCCGGCGTCGCGGGGCGCCAGCACGGCGCTCCGGAGGAGGTGAGTGGACGCGATCCGGACCCACCATGCCCGGTCCCGGAGCACCGGTGGGGCGACCTTACCCGGCCGGACCGGTCATCGAGGTGCGTCGGGGTGGGTGTCCACCACCCCCGGCAGGACGGCGGCCATGCCCAACAGCGAGCGGAGGTCGCCGCGGGAACACCCGGCCATCGGCCGGCCGCAGCGGAACCCAGCCCGTCACCGCCGGAACCGGCGTGGCGGAACCCCGATTCGGTCGCCGGCCGCCGGGCGTTCAGCCCGCTCCGAACTGACGGTCGCCGGCGTCGCCGAGGCCGGGAACGATGTAGGCCGTGCCGTTGAGCCCTTCGTCCACGCTGGCCGTGAAGACCCGCAGTGGCAGGCCGCTGTCCTCGAGCCGGCGAAGCCCTTCCGGAGCGGCCAGTGCGCAGAGCACGGTGATGTCGGTGGCGCCGCGGGCGGTCAGCAGCCCGCAGCAGTGCACCAGCGAGCCGCCGGTGGCGAGCATGGGGTCGAGCACGAAGACCGCGCGGTCGACCAGCGACTCCGGCAGGGACGCCATGTACGCCTCGGGCTGGAAGGTGACCTCGTTGCGGGCCAGCCCCACGAAGCCCATCTGGGACTCGGGGAGCATCCCGTGCGCGGTGTCGGCCATCCCGAGCCCGGCGCGCAGCACCGGCACGATGAGCGGCGGAGCGGCCAGCCGGTAGCCGATCGTCCCGGTGACCGGTGTGGTGATCGGCTCCTCGGCGACCGCCAGGCCGCGGGTGGCCTCGTAGACCAGCATCTGCGTGAGCTCCCGCAGGGCAGCACGGAAGGCGGCGTTGTCGCTTCGCTCGTCGCGCATCCGCGACAGTCGGGCGCGGGCCAGCGGGTGGTCGACGACGGTCAGCTGCACGGGGTGGACGGTATCCGGCGCCGGCCTCCCGAGGGTCGAGCCGGGTGACCGTCGCCGACGCCGCGTCGTGCACCGGCCAGCCGGTCGGTGCGGTGGCTCACC
The DNA here is from genome assembly GCA_025933855.1 of Modestobacter sp. Taxonomy (GTDB): domain Bacteria; phylum Actinomycetota; class Actinomycetes; order Mycobacteriales; family Geodermatophilaceae; genus Modestobacter. The sequence goes on from JAICZD010000174.1 coordinate 4,453, forward strand.
CCTCGGCCTCCCCGACCGGGTGAGCACCGGCCCGGTACCGGTGCCCAGCAGTGGAGAATGCCGGCATGACCCATGTGCTCGACCCCGGCGCCCTGTCGCGCGAGGGCCGGCCGCTCTCCCCGCCGCTCGAGCCGTTTCCCGACGTCACCCGCTCCGACGCCGCGTTCCGCGCCTTCCTGCACGGTCTCCCCGGCGTCGACCAGGTCGGCGCCGAGGCGCGGGCCAAGGTGCTGGGCACCCGGTCGATCAAGACCACGGCCAAGGCCTGGGCGATCGACACCGCCATCTCGATGGTCGACCTGACCACGCTGGAGGGCGCGGACACCGCGGGCAAGGTCCGCTCGCTGGCGGCCAAGGCCCGCCGTCCCGACCCCGACGACCTGACCTGCCCGTCGGTGGCCGCGGTCTGCGTCTACGGCGACCTCGCCGGCGTGGCGAAGGAGGCGCTGGCCGGCACGGACATCAAGGTCGCCGCCGTCGCCACCGCCTTCCCCAGCGGCCGGGCCAGCCGCGCGGTCAAGCTCGCCGACGTCCGGGACGCCGTGGCCAACGGTGCTGACGAGATCGACATGGTCATCGACCGCGGAGCGTTCCTCGCCGGCCGCTACCTCGACGTGTTCGACGAGATCGTCGCGGTCAGGGAGACCTGCGGGAACGCCCACCTCAAGGTGATCCTGGAGACCGGCGAACTCGTCACCCTCGACAACGTCCGGCGGGCCTCCTGGCTGGCGATGCTGGCCGGTGGCGACTTCGTCAAGACCTCCACCGGCAAGATCTCCCCGGCCGCCACCCTCCCGGTCTGCCTGGTGATGCTCGAGGCGGTGCGCGACTTCCGTGCCGCGACCGGCCGGCAGGTCGGGGTCAAGCCGGCCGGCGGCATCCGGACGACGAAGGACGCCGTCAAGCACCTGGTGCTCATCAACGAGACCGTCGGTGCCGAGTGGCTGTCCCCCGACTGGTTCCGCTTCGGCGCGTCCGGCCTGCTGAACGACCTGCTGCTGCAGCGGCAGAAGCTCCGCACCGGGCACTACTCCGGACCCGACCAGGTGAGCGTGGACTGAGATGACCAGCGTGTTCGAGTACGCCCCGGCGCCGGAGTCCCGCTCGATCGTCGACCTGCGGCCCAGTTACGGGCTCTTCGTCGACGGCGAGTTCACCGACGGCACCGGCACGCCGCGGAAGACCCTGAACCCGGCCACCGAGGAGGTGCTCGCCGAGGTCGCCACGGGCAGCGACGAGGACGTCGACCGGGCCGTCCGGGCCGCCCGGCGGGCGTTCACCCGGGTGTGGGGGCCGATGCGCCCGGCCGACCGCGGCAAGTACCTGTTCCGGATCGCCCGGCTGCTGCAGGAGCGGGCCCGGGAGTTCGCCGTCCTGGAGACGCTGGACAACGGCAAGCCGATCCGGGATTCCCGGGACGTCGACGTCCCGCTGGCCGCGGCGCACTTCCTCTACCCCGCGGGCTGGGCCGACAAGCTGGAGCACGCCGGCCTGGGGCCGGCCCCGCGGCCGCTCGGGGTGGCCGGCCAGGTCATCCCGTGGAACTTCCCGCTGCTGATGCTGGCGTGGAAGGTGGCTCCGGCGCTGGCCACCGGCAACACCGTCGTCCTCAAGCCGGCCGAGACCACCCCGCTGACCGCGCTGCTGTTCGCGGAGGTGTGCCGGCAGGCGGACCTTCCGCCGGGCGTGGTCAACATCGTGACCGGCGCCGGCGACACCGGGCGGGCGGTGATCAGCCACCCGGACGTCGACAAGGTCGCCTTCACCGGGTCCACCGAGGTGGGCCGCTCGATCGCCCGGGCGGTCGCCGGAACGCACAAGCGGCTGAGCCTGGAGCTGGGTGGCAAGGCGGCCAACATCGTCTTCGACGACGCCCCGGTCGACCAGGCGGTGGAGGGCATCGTCCGCGGCATCTTCTTCAACCAGGGGCACGTCTGCTGCGCCGGCTCCCGGTTGCTGGTGCAGGAGTCGGTGCACGACGAGGTGGTCGCCTCGCTGCGGCGGCGGATCGGCACCCTGCGCGTCGGCGACCCGCTGGACAAGAACACCGACCTCGGCGCGATCAACTCCGCCGACCAGCTGGCGCGCATCCGGGAGCTCGTGGACGTCGGCGAGGCCGAGGGCGCGTGCCGCTGGCAGCCGGACGGCGAGCTGCCCGGCCGCGGGTACTGGTTCAAGCCGACGGTGTTCACCGGCGTCTCCCCCGCCCACCGGATCGCCCGGGACGAGGTGTTCGGGCCGGTGCTGTCGGTGCTGACCTTCCGCACCCCGGACGAGGCGGTCGCCAAGGCGAACAACACCACCTACGGGCTGTCGGCCGGGGTCTGGTCGGAGAAGGGGTCGCGGATCCTGGCGATCACCGACCGGCTGCGCGCCGGCGTGGTGTGGGCCAACACCTTCAACGAGTTCGACCCCACCTCGCCGTTCGGCGGCTACAAGCAGTCCGGATACGGCCGCGAGGGCGGCCGGCAGGGTCTGGCGGCGTACCTCCAGGAGGACAACCGATGAGCGCTGACCGGCTCAC
>JAICZD010000300.1 GCA_025933855.1 Modestobacter sp.
CCCAGTGCCGGCACCCCGGCACGCGACAGCGCCTTCGCGCGGTCCAGCGGGGTCAGGTCGTCCAACTCGGCCCGGGGGCGGTTGACCGTCAGCAGCGGAGCGGTCTCGGTGAGCCCGTAGATCTGGTTGAACTCCCAGCCGAGTTCCTCCTCCACCCGGGCGATGGTGCGCGAGGGCGGGGCGGCACCGGCCACCACGATCCGCACCTGGCCGTGTCCGGGCACCTCGCCGTCCCAGTCGGCGGCGGCCTCCAGGACGGCGTTCCAGACCGCCGGGGCGCCGCACATCAGCGTGACGCCGTGCCGCTGCACCCGCCGCAGGATCTCCGGGCCGTCGACCTTGCGCAGCACCACCTGCTGGGCGCCCAGCCCCGCGGTGGCGTAGGGCATGCCCCATCCGTTGCAGTGGAACATCGGCAGGGTGTGCATGTAGACGTCGCGGTCGCTGACCTGCATGTGCATGCCGAAGGTGACGGCGTTGACCCACTCGTTGCGGTGGGTCATCTGCACGCCCTTGGGCCGCGCCGTCGTCCCGCTGGTGTAGTTGATCGTGGCGGTGGCGTCCTCGTCGGGAGCCGACCACGGTCGCGGCTCGGCGTCGTAGCGCAGCAGGCCGGACTCGTACTCCTCACCCAGCAGGAACCGGTGCACGCCGGTGATGCCCGAGACCTGCGACTCCACCTCCGGGTCGACGAGCAGCACCGTGGCGCCGCAGTGCTCGACGATGTAGTCGAACTCCCCCGAGGACAGCCGGAAGTTGATCGGCACCAGCACCCGGCCGTAGGACGGCACCCCGTACAGCAGCTCCAGCAGCCGGGCGGAGTTGTGGCTCACCACGGCCACCCGCTCCCCCTCGCCGACGCCCAGCGCGTCCAGCCCGGCGGCGATCGCCCGGGCCCGGCGGGCGACCTCCCGGTAGGTCAGCTCCCCCAGCGGCGCGGCGGGCTGCGCCGGTTCGTCGACGATGCCCACCCGGTCGCCGTAGAGGAGCTCGGCACGATCGATGAAGTCACGAGTGGTCAAGGGCACGCGCATGCCGGCTCCCGGGCGTTCAGGGACCGCTGCCGGGCCCGGACGGGTTCCGGACGGCGACCCGCTCGACGTGGTCCCCGTCACGCTAACCGGCCCGGCCCGGGCCCACGAGGGGTGTGGCCCCGCTCAGCCACCCGCGCGCGGCAGCCGGCGACCGGGTTCACGACCAGGGAGGTGCCCACGGTCAGGAACACGTCGCAGTCGCCGGCGGTCTCGGCCGCGGCGCTCGGCGTCCGGGTCGGGGGTCCACAGCCCCTCGGGACCCCCGTAGTCGGGAATGCCGCGGTCGATGGAGATGCCCGCGCCGGTGAGCACGCAGCTGCGGCGGGCGCCGGACAGCCAGTCGGGCAGCGGCGCGGGAACCGTCACGGCGTCCCACGGCAGGGCTCCCCGAACGGCCCGGACAGCGGCCGCCCCCGGAGGTCGGGTCGGCGGCCGGTCAGGCGGCCGGCCTGGCAAGGGGAACCTTGGTCCGCGGACTGCGGGCCGAGCTGGGATGATCCAGTGGCGGACGTGACGCGACGCGACGACAGCGCGCGCAGGACCAGTGAGGGTGAGGCGCAGAGCAGTGGCAGCCAGCAAGGACAGCTTCGGAGCACGGTCGACGCTCGACGTCGACGGCAACGACTACGACATCTTCCGGCTCGACGCGGTGGAGGGCTCGCAGAAGCTGCCCTTCAGCCTCAAGGTGCTCCTCGAGAACCTGCTGCGCACCGAGGACGGCGAGAACATCACCGCCGACCACATCCGGGCGCTGGCGAACTGGGACCCGAACGCGGAGCCGGACCAGGAGATCCAGTTCACCCCCGCGCGGGTCGTGATGCAGGACTTCACCGGCGTCCCCTGCATCGTCGACCTCGCCACCATGCGCGAGGCCGTCACCGAGCTCGGCGGCGACGCCACCAGCGTCAACCCGCTTGCGCCCGCCGAGCTGGTCATCGACCACTC
>JAICZD010000108.1 GCA_025933855.1 Modestobacter sp.
CGATTATCGGCGCGCCTGTGAAGCGGGTCCGAGCGCGGCCAACGCGACCGGGCCCCGCCGTCCCTCGGGCTTGCATCGTGCCCTGTCCCGCCGGCCCGCTTGGTTCGCGGGCGCCGAGCCCAGGTTCGGCCTCGGATCGGGCCCAGGCTCGGCGGCAGTGCTTCACGTACGCCTCCGGCCCGGGGCTCGCGCCTGCAGGCCCGTCGCCGTTTGGCCGGCCTCGCCATGCCGGCGTCCGGGCGGCCGGCCGTCATGTTGATCATGCCGGGCGGGAGCACGGCGACCACCGCGGTAGCCGCTCGCGGCGCCGTGAGCCCCGGCCGTCCGAGGCCTCGCCGCCGGCTGGCTGCCGACCTCCCGATCGCCTCCGGCCGTTCCCCTGCCGACCCAGCGTGACCACCGTGATTACGTCACGGTGACGCATTACCGGCGGTGTCGCTGCTTCACCGGGCAGCGCGCGGTAACGGTACGTACCGTCTTCGTATGACGAGCCGACGACCGGTGGCCGCCCTGTTCCTCGCGCTCGCCATCTTCGGTGGTGGGGTCAGCACGCTGACTTCCTGCAGCGATCCCGCTGGCGGAGCGAACAGCGACCAGCGCAACGACGGCACGACCGACGACCAGAGCGGCAACACCTCGGGCGGCAACCCGAGTGGCGTGTCGCAGGGCAACCTGCCGAACAACAGCGACAACGGGCCGGACGACAACGGCAACAGCGAGCGGGACGAGAACGGCGACAACAGCAACGGCGGGTGATCCCCCGGCCGCCTCCTCCCCTGGCGTTCCGATCCACATCCCCTGTTTCCGTCACGGTGACGGAAACAGGCCTTCCGGGACGGTGTCAGCCGGCCGACCGGCCGGACAACCACAGCCGGTCGAGCCGGCCGGTGGAGCGCACCAGGTCGGCCAGTGACCGTTCGAGCTCGGCCTTGGTCGGTCTCTCGCCGAGCAGGGTCTGCACGTCCTCGATGGCGCAGCGCAACTGGAAGAGCCGGTCCTGGAGCCCGTCCAGCTCGGCGCGGGTCACCAGGACGACGTCCTCGCTCAGGCCGGCCTTCGCGGTGGCCGACCGTTGCTCGTAGGCGCGTTGCCGGCAGGCCTGGCCGCAGTACAGCCGCGGACGCCCGACGGTCTCCTGGGCCGGCAGCACGCTGCGGCACCACCCGCACCGTCGTTCCGGAGCCCGTTCCGAAGACTCCGCCCGTCGCGCCGGGGACGCCGGGCGGGGTGGAGCGCTGGTCTCTGCAGCCACGCCCGCGACCGTAGACGGCCGGGCCGGGCGCCCCCGGTGGACACGCCCGAGCACGAGCCCGGCGACCGCCGGGTGGGCGGTCGGACGACCCCCTGCACACCAGGCGTCTAGCGTGTTCGCGTGCCGGGCTCGCGCTATCCGTTTCTCGACAGCCCGACGCCGCTGGCGATGGCGCACCGGGGCGGGGCCATCGAGCACGTGGAGAACACGTTGCCGGCCTTCCAGGCCTGCCTCGACCTGGGTTACCGCTATCTGGAGACCGACGTCCGAGCCACCTCCGACGGCGTCCTGGTCGCCTTCCACGACCCGACGCTGGACCGGGTGACCGACCGCACGGGCCGGGTGGAGGCACTGCCGTGGCGGGAGGTGCGGGCGGCGCTGATCGGCGGGCGGGAACCGGTGCTCCGGCTGGACGACCTGCTCGGTGCCTGGCCCGACGTCCGGTTCAACCTCGACATCAAGGCCGCCGGCGTGCTCGCGCCGCTCGTCCGCACCGTGCGCCGGCTGCGGGCCGAGGACCGGGTATGCCTGGCCTCGTTCTCCGACGCCCGCGTCGCGGCGGCGCGGCGGGCGTTGGGTCCCCGGGTGTGCACGTCGCTGGGCCCGCGCGGGGTCGCCGCGCTGCGGCTGTCCTCCTACTCGCCGCGCGCGGCCGGCCTGGTGCGCATCGACGCCGGCTGCGCCCAGGTGCCGCTGCAGCTCGGCGGCCGGCCGCTGGTCGACGAGCGGTTCATCGCCGCCGCGCACGCCCGCGGCCTGCAGGTGCACGTGTGGACCGTCGACAGCGAGCGGGAGGCCACCGACCTGCTCGACCTCGGGGTGGACGGCGTGATGACCGACCGCCCGGCGATGCTGCGCGACGTGCTGCAGGCCCGCGGCCAGTGGGCGACCGCGTGACCCGCCGTGGCTGCTGGACCGCGCTCCCGCCGGCTGACACCCTCCGCCCGTGACAGAGCGCGCAGCCACGTCGGCGCCGGCGCCCGTCGATCGCGCGCTGCGGCGGGAACGGTTCGGCTGGTACTCCTACGACTGGGCGATGTCGGTCTTCAACACCTCGGTGACGACCGTCTTCCTCGCCCCCTACCTGACCTCCATCGCGCGGGCCGCCGCCGACGACCAGGGGCGCATCCACCCGCTGGGGATCAGCGTGCCGCCGGGCAGCTTCTTCGGGTACGTGCTGTCGCTGTCGGTGGTGCTGCAGGTCTTCGTGCTGCCGCTCACCGGAGCGATCGCCGACCGCAGCGGGGCGAAGCGGCAGCTGCTGGCCGCCTTCTCGCTCCTCGGGTCCTCGGCCACCCTGGCGCTGTTCTTCGTCGCCGGCGACCGGTACCTGCTCGGCGCCGGGTTGTTCGTGGTGGCCAACCTCTGCTTCGGCGCGGCGACCGTCGTGTACTACTCGTGGCTCCCGGATCTGGCCGGCCCCGACGAGCGGGACGCGGTCTCCAGCCGCGGCTGGGCCGCCGGCTACCTCGGCGGGGCCACGCTGCTGGCCGCCAACCTGGCGCTGTTCACCGCGCACGACGCGCTGGGGGTGAGCGAGGGACAGGCCGTGCGGATCTGCCTGGCCTCGGCCGGCCTGTGGTGGGGCGGGTTCACCGTGGTGACCGTCTCGCTGCTGCGGAACCGTCCTCCGCACCAGGACGCCGCCCCGGCGGCCGGGACGCGGACGGGCGCGCTCACCGGCGGCTTCCGCCAGCTGGCCGGCACGCTCCGCGAGCTGCGCGGGCAGCGGCTCACCCTGTGGTTCCTGGCCGCCTATCTGCTGTTCAACGACGGGATCCAGACGGTCATCGGCGTCTCGGCCCAGTACGGCGCCGAGGAGCTGCAGCTGTCGGAGACCACCCTGGTGTCGGCGATCCTGCTGGTGCAGGTGATCGCCTTCTTCGGCGCCGTCGCCCTCGGCCGGATCGCCGCGCGAACCGGCGCCCGGCGCACGGTGCTGGCCAGCCTGGTCGTCTGGGTGGGTGTGCTGGTCCTGGCGTACTTCCTGCAGGCCGGCGCCGCCGTCCAGTTCTACCTGCTGGCCGTCGTCATCGGCTTCGTGCTGGGCGGTACCCAGGCGCTGTCCCGCTCGCTGTTCAGCCAGCTGATCCCGGCCGGGCGGGAGGCGGAGTACTTCGGTCTGTACGAGATCAGCGACCGCGGCACCAGCTGGCTGGGGCCCTTCCTGTTCGCGCTGACCTACCAGCTCACCGAGTCCTACCGGTCCGCCATCTTCAGCCTGGTCTTCTTCTTCGTCGCCGGAGGCGCGCTGCTGGCCACACTGGACCTGCGCCGGGCGATCGTCGCGGTCGGAAACATCCCCCCGGAGCGCCTGTGACCCCCCTCCCCCAGCCCGCGGACCCGACCGGGCCGGTCGCCGTCCCGGCCTCCGGTGACCGGCGGCGGCACCCCGCTCCGGCGCACCTGGTCTTCTTCCACGGCTCCATGGACTGCGGGAAGTCCACGCTGGCGCTGCAGGTCGACCACAACCAGAGCCGGCAGGGCCGCTCGGGCCTGCTGCTCACCCAGGGCGACCGGTCCGGGGCGCCGCAGATCAGCTCCCGGGTGGGGCTGCGCCGGGACGCCGTCGAGCTGTCCGCCGGTACCGACGTCCGGCTGCTGGTGCGCCACCGCTGGGCCGCCGGTCACCGGGTGGACTACCTGATCGTGGACGAGGCGCAGTTCCTCACCGGAACGCAGGTGGAGCAGCTGGCCGAGCTGGTCGACGAGTCGCACGTGGACGTCTACGCCTTCGGGCTGACCACCGACTTCCGGACCCGGCTGTTCGAGGGCACCCAGCGGTTGTTCGAGCTGGCCGACGACGTCCAGCGGGTGCAGGTCCAGGTGCTGTGCTGGTGCGGGCTGCCCGGCCTGCTCAACGCCCGGGTGGTGGCCGGTGAGCTGGTCCGCGAGGGTGCCACCGTGGTCGTCGCGGACACCGCACCGGCTGCGCCGCCCGGCCCCGGCGGCGCACCCGAGGTGGTGCGGTACCAGGTGCTCTGTCGGCGGCACCACGCCCGGGGGCAGCTGGGTCCCAGCCCCTCCGGACCCGGTCAGCTGGCGCTGCGCTGACCTCTGCGACTCACCCGTCGGGGGTGGCCGGCGGGGTGTTTACCACTCCATGCGATGATGCGGAACCGACAACGCGGAATCTTCATCGAAGATTCGTCGTTACTCCCGAAGACTTCCCCCGGCCCCGTGGCATGAGCACGAGGCTGTCCGGGTAGCCAAGACCACCGACGAAGCACGAGAGGACGGTGTGCCATGGGCGAGCGATCCCTGCGGGGCAGCCGACTGGGCAGCGTGAGCTACGAGACCGAGCGCAACACCGCGCCCATCGAGCGGCAGTACGCCGAATACCGGTGCGCCCAGGGCCACCTGGTGACGGTGCCCTTCGCGGACGACGCGGAGCTGCCGGACACCTGGGAGTGCAAGTACGACGGCTCGGCCGCCAAGCTGGTCGGCGGCTCCGAGCCGGCGCCCAAGAAGGTCAAGCCGCCGCGCACCCACTGGGACATGCTGCTGGAGCGCCGTTCCGTCGACGACCTCGAGGAGGTCCTCGCGGAGCGCCTGGAGGTGCTCCGCGGCCGGCGGACCCGCGCCAGCTGAACGACCGCACCGCTGAACGACCGCACCTAGCGCACGGCCCCGGAGGGAACTCCCCACCGGGGCCGTGCTGCGTCTATCTCCCCTGCAGGGTCCCGCGCCGAGCCTGCGAGGCGTGGGGGGCAGAGGGGTCCTTCATCAGCCGGCGATCTCCCCCTCGATGACCCGCGGCCGGGTCTGCCCACCGGGGCCGGGGCTCATCGGGCCGGGGCTCATCGGGCCGGGGCTCATCGGGCCGGGGCCGACGGGACCCGTGCGGGTGGCGACGACCCGGACCGGGCCGCGCAGCCGGTCGGGCACGTGCCGCAGCGCACCGCGCGCGATCAGCGCACGCGGCAGGGCCCGGGTGCCCGGCAGCAGGCACAGCAGCCCGAGCAGATCGCCCAGGAAGCCGGGCAGCACCATCAGCAGGCCGCCCAGCGCGACCAGCCCGGCGTCCCCCAGCGCGCGGCCGGCCGGCTGCCGGGTCTGCGCTCGCTCGCGCAGGTCCGCGAGCGCCCGGGTGCCCTGCCGGGCCAGCAGCAGCCATCCCAGAGCGCTGGTGGCCACGGTGAGCAGGATGGTCCAGCCCAGACCCAGCTGGGCGGCGACGAGCGCGAAGACCACGATCTCGGCGAGGACTCCCAGACCCAGGGCGGTGCGCAGCCGGGAGGAACCCCGCCGGGCCGGCGTGCCGCCGGGCGGAAGGTACTGGGTGGCCATGCGTCCTCCTCGTTCTGCGCGCCGGGCGGCCGGTGCGCCTCCTACCGGAGCACCTGGGCACCGCCGCGGGCGCGGTCGGCTGCCGGCACCGGGTGGAGCACCCGGCCGGGCAGCAGATCGGCCAGCCGGTCGCGCACGCCCCACCACGTCACACGTGCCAACGCCTCTGCAACGATCGAGCCGCTCATCTTGCTCCGGCCCACGGCGCGTTCGGTGAACGTGATCGGCACCTCGACCACCCGGGCGCCCGCGCGGTACGCCCGCCAGGCCCAGTCGACCTGGAAGCAGTAGCCCTCGCTGGCCACCTCGTCGAAGGGCAGCCGTGCGATCAGGTCGGCGCGGGCCACCCGGTAGCCACCGGTCGCGTCGGCCAGCGGGAGCCGCAGGGCCCAGCGGGTGTAGAGGTTGCCGGCGCGGGACAGCGCGAGCCGGTAGGCCGGCCAGTCCTGCACCCGGCCGCCGGGCACGTACCGCGAGCCGAGAACCAGGTCGGCGTCCTCGAGGGCGGCCAGCATGGCCGGCAGCCGTTCCGGCGGGTGCGAGCCGTCGGCGTCCATCTCCACGACGACGGCGTAGCCGTGCTCGGCCGCCCAGCGGAAGCCGGCGACATAGGCCGGCCCCAGCCCGGCCTTGCCGGCGCGGTGCAGCACGTGCACCCGATCGTCACCGGCCGCCCGGGCGTCGGCCAGCTCCCCGGTACCGTCCGGCGACGCGTCGTCCACGACCAGCACGTGGACGTCCGGTGCCGCGGCGTGCAGCCGGTCCAGCACGCCGCCCAGGCTGCCCACCTCCTCGTAGGTCGGCACGATCACCAGGACGCCGCGCCGCGCGTCCTCCGGCGGCACCGCCGGCCCGCTGGTCATCGCGCCCTCCTCCGGGCGGCTCCGCGGCGGACGGCGACCGCCGCCACCGCACCGAGGCCCAGCGCGGTCAGCAGCCACTCCGGCCAGGAACCGAGCCGCTGGGCGACGGTGGCCTGCGAGCGCTGCGCGATCTGCTCGACGAAGGTGTCGGACGTGAACAACTGCGACCTGCGGGCGACCGAGCCGTCCGGAGCCACGACGGCGCTGATCCCGCTGGTCGCCGCCACGACCACGGTGCGGCCGAACTCCACGGCCCGCAGCCGGCTCATCGCCAGCTGCTGCTCGCTCTCGTCGGTGAAGCCGAACGTGGCGTTGTTGGTCTGCACCACGACCATGCCGGCGCCGGCCCGCACGACGTCGGAGACCAGCGAGTCGTAGGCGACCTCGAAGCAGATGACGTCGCCGACGCGGGCGCCGCCGATGTCCAGGCTGCCGACGTCGCTGCCCTGCGTGAAGTCCCTCCGGACGAGGTCCACCTTGTCGCTGAACAGGCGGAAGAACGACCGGTAGGGAACGTACTCGGCCAGCGGCACCGGATGGCGCTTGACGTAGGTCTCCCCCGGGCCGGTGACCGGATCCCACACGATCCCGGTGTTGGACACGAACCGCCCCGGACCCTCGACGACGGCGCCCACCAGGATCGGCGCGCCGATCGCCCGCGCGGCCCCGCTGATCACCGCGTCGGCGTCGGCGTTGCGGTACGGGTCGATGTCCGAGCTGTTCTCCGGCCAGATCACCAGGTCCGGCGGGGCGACGTCGCCGGCCCGCACCGCGGCCGCCAGCTGCACCGTCTCGCGGACGTGGTTGTCCAGCACGGCCCGGCGCTGGGCGTTGAACTCCAGGCCGGCCCGCGGAACGTTGCCCTGGACCACGGCGACCGTGCGGGTCGGGCCGCCGGCGGTGAAGGACGGTCCCGCCAGCGGCAGCCAGGCCACCGCGCCCAGCAGCGGCACGGCCAGCGCCCCGGCGACCGCGAGCGCGGCCACCCGGAGGGCTCCGCGCCGGGTTCCGGCGGCCGGCCGGGCCGTCGTCCGCGCTGTCGTCCGGGCCCGGTGCAGCGCGAGCGCCGCGGCGGCCAGCAGCGTGCCGGTGAGCGCGACGGCGAAGGTGACCAGCGGCGCCCCACCGTAGGCGGCGAGTGAGGTGAACGGGCCGTCGGCCTGGCTGAAGGCCAGCCGGCCCCACGGGAAGCCGCCGAAGGGCTGCCGGCTGCGCAGCGCCTCCGCGGCAACCCACAGCGCCGCGGCCCACACCGGCCAGCCGGGCAGCCGGGAGGTCAGCGCCAGCGCGCCGCCGAGCAGCGCGAAGTACAGCGACTGGAAGATGCCGAGCGCCAGCCAGGGGACCGAGCCGACGTAGACGCCGGTCCAGGACAGCAGCGGGAGCAGGAAGACCAGGCCGAGGAGCAGGCCGGCCCACAGGCCGCCACGTACCCGCTGCCCGCGGGCGGCCAGGCTCAGCGCCGCCGGGCCGAGCACCGCGAGGCCGCTGAGCCCCCAGCCCGGAAAGGCCAGGTAGAGCGCCAGGCCACCGGCCGCCGCGAGCCCGGTGCGCCACGGCATCCACCGGCGTCGGCGCCTGGCGTCCGGTGCGGAGCTCCGCGCACCTCGGGGGGACGTGGACGGCTGGACCATGCCGGTCGTCGCCACTGCCGGCACCGCCGCCTCTCCGCGCTGGCCCGGCGTCCGCCGGGTCCCGGGGCCCCGGCCCCGACCGGGCGAGGCCGGACCGCTGCGGATGCAGCGGTCGGCCTCCAGCATCCCATCCCGGCCGGGCCACCCGGCGGGGATGCCGGAAGGACCGCACCACGGGCTCGGGCGTCGGCAGGTGCAGTCGGCAGGGCGCCCCGCGCCTTCGGGCCGGTCCGGCGGTTCGCTGGCTGCGACCGTCGGCACCGTTGTCTGGTGGCGCGGGGTCCCCACGGACGGTGGAACGCGGTCAGACCCTAGGGACTGCGGCACAGTTGCGGAAGCACTGGGGGCTCCCGGTTCGTACCGTTACCCAACCGTTACAGGCGGTGTACCGATACGGTTCCTCGCTGGTCAGCCCGGGGGGATGCCTGATGCGGCGGGATCGGTGGGACCGGCCGCCGGCACCACCAGCGCGGCCACCGCCTCCACCACGCGCAGCGGCGGGTCCAGCACGCGCGCGGCCGACGGGCCACGGTCGGGGTCCGCGCGGGCCACGACGTCGGCCCAGCACCGTAGCTCGCGGCTGCGCCGGCCGATCCGGACCAGCTCGCAGGAGCCCTCCAGCACGTCACCGGCCTGCACCGGGGCCAGGAACCGCACGTCGGAGTAGCCGGCCAGCAGACCCTCGTCGCCGTCGGTGCGGATGGCGAGCTCGGTGGCGACGTCCCCGAACAGGCCCAGCGTGTAGGCGCCGTCCACCAGCGACCCGCCGTAGTGGGCGTGGGCGTACGGGACGTAGCGGCGATGGGTCACGGTGAACCCGAGCCTGAGACTGTCATGTGCGGAATCGGCTGCGGTCATCCGGAGGCCTCCATCGGAGCGGGCGCCGTGGGATCAGTCCTGGGCACCAGGGCGTGCACGAGGTAGCTGGCCACCTCGCCGGGCGTCGTCCCCCGGCCGAAGACGCGGTCGACGCCGAGGTCGGCGGCCATCGCCGGGTCGAAGCGCGGGCCGCCGACCACCAGCAGCGGCCGGGAGGACCCCATCGCCTCGCGGAACGCGCCGGCGAGCTCGCGGGTGTTGCGCAGGTGCGCGTCCTTCTGGGTGACCACCTGGGAGACGAGCACGGCGTCGGCGCGGGCGGTCCGGGCGGCGCGGACCAGCTCGGGCACGCTGACCTGGGCGCCCAGGTTGGACACCTGCAGCTCCCGGTAGTACTCCAGGCCCTTCTCCCCCGCGAACCCCTTGAGGTTGAGGATGGCGTCGATGCCGACGGTGTGCGCGTCGGTGCCGATGCAGGCGCCCAGCACCACCAGGCTGCGCCGCAGCCGGCTCTTGACCGCGGCGTTGACCTCGCCGGGCGACAGCAACGGATAGGGCCGCTCCTCGACGTGCACCTCGGCCAGGTCGACCAGGTGCCGCACGCTGCCGTAGACGACGAAGAACGTGAACCCGGTGCCGATGCCGTGCGAGTGCACCACCATCGCCGGCTCGATGCCCATCTTGGCGGCCAGCTGCAGCGCCGCGCCCTCGGCCCGCGGCCCGGGCGGCACCGGGAGCGTGAAGGAGGTCTGCACCATCCCGTCGCCGGTGGTGTCGCCGTACGGCCGGACGACGCTCCCCCCGGGGCCATTGTCGCGACTTTGGCCCTGTTCAGGCACGGGCGGCCTCCTTCGTCCTGTCCCGGCTCAGCCCGCCCTCGAGCAGGTCCAAGGCCGGGTCGTAGTGATCCGGTGCTTTGCGGACGACGCCGTCCAGACCCTTGCCGCCGTCCGGCCGGCGCTTGGTGATGCCGAAGGTGCCGTCGGCGATGGCCTGGATGAGGCCCTGCGGGTGGTCGGCGATCCGGCCGAGCAGGTCGACCGCCTCGCGGAGCACCGTGTCGGCCCGGCGGTCGATGAACCCGCCGGGCCGGGGCGCGAAGTCCTCGGCCAGGTTGCCCGCGGCGTCCAGCACGTAGCGGACGTTGCGCAGCGCCAGGTCCCGGTCGGACAGCCACGGGGTGACGACGGCCTCGGTCATCATCCCGACCAGCAGGATGCCCTGGCCGGTCAGCGCCCCGGCGAGGTTGAAGAACCCGTCGAGCAGGTAGCCGCGGAAGACGTCGCCGGTCATGTGCTTGGTCGGCGGCATCCACTTCAGCGGGGCGTCCGGGAACAGCCCGCGGGCCAGCAGCGCGTGCGCGAGCTCCAGCCGGAAGGACTCCGGGATGTCCGGATCGATCTCGAACGCGTGGCCCAGCCCCAGCTGCCAGTCCTCGAGCCCGGCCTC